>JALZUG010000077.1 GCA_023301685.1 Rickettsiaceae bacterium | reverse complement strand
TTCACTATGACTGTGGTTTCGTCATTGCGAGGAACAAAGTGACGCGGCAATCTATTTGCCACATACTCTATAAACATAACACTTGAACTACGGTGAGAAGATACATATTTCATTCGCTATTCAATATAGTTTTGCCTACTACCTTCTATTTATCCAAACCAAGAACATCGCGCATTGAGTATAAGCCTGGTGCTTTATCAACAACCCAGGATGCAACAAACACAGCTCCTTCGGCAAAAGCATCTCGTGAAAGAGCTTTATGACCAATAGATATTACTTCATTATCACCAGCAAACATTATTTCATGCTCGCCAAAAATTCCTCCGCCTCTAATAGAAGAAAACGTAATATCATCTTTCTGCCTTAGACCCTTGCTACTACGATCAAACACAGCATTAGCATCAAAATCAATCTGTCTTGTTTTTGCTATAGATTTTCCAATTGCCAGTGCAGTTCCAGATGGAGAGTCTTTTTTATATTTATGATGAGCTTCTATAATCTCTGCATCATAACCATTCAATATGCTTGCTGCACGGATAGATAAGTCTTCAAGAAGATTCGCTCCTAAACTTGTATTTGGAGCATAAACAATAGCAACATCTCTTGCAGCAGCCTCAATATATTGAAAATGCTCACTCTCTAGTGCAGTCGTTCCTATTACAATATTCGTCGAAGATATCTCAGCAAACTGCATAAGGTTCTTTAAGCTTCCTGGTTTAGAAAAATCAATTATGACATCACAAACCTGACAGGAATTTTCAACATCTTCCTTTGTACTAGAACTAGTGAGCCTTGCAACAAGTTCAAACTTATTACTCTTTAGATTGATCATAGACTCTATAGCTTTACCCATTCTGCCATTTGCACCACTAATACCGACTTTAATCAAGCTCATTTCAAATCCATATATGATTTTGCAAAATACAGTAATGGAGATTTTGTTTCATCTATAAAAATGTTACCAACTTCACCAACAAAAATAAAATGATCACCACATTCAAACTGATCATATTTTTTGCATTCAACAAAAGATACCGCCCCATTCAGCAAAGGGGCATTTGAATATTCACCAATTTTATATTCAACAGATTCAAATTTATTTGGAATTTGGCTAGCAAAATGCGTAGATAGGTCAGCTTGATCATTTGATAAAATACTTACTGCAAAGTGTGACACTTCTCTAAAGACACCAAAGCTACCAGCTCCTTTATTTAAGCAAAAAGAAATTAATCGCGGCTCAAGTGAAACAGAAGTAAAAGAGTTGGCAGTAAATCCCCATAATTGATCATCATAGAATGTAGAAATAACGGTTACTCCAGTAGGAAACTTACCGACAGCTGCTTTAAATTCTTCACTCTGCACTAATAACTCTCCATTTTTTAGCTAAAGCGCTAATAGTTCCATTGCCTTTTAATTGTTTAATAGTATGATCAATATTCTTTTTTAATTCAGTGTTTTTAGGCAGTGCAATTGCAAAAGAAGACCCATATTGTTTTACTGAAAAACTTGACAGTTCTGGATATTTTGCTACAAATTTTTCAGCTTGTGATTCTTCTAAAACCAACGCATCTAGTCTTTTATTCTTTAGCTCTTCAACGAGCATTAAATTATTAGCAAGTGCTTTTGTACGGAAATCATATTTCACAGACATATCATGAGCTATTAAGGTCCAGATTGTCCCTAATTGTGCGCCAGCCTGCTTATCCTTTAAATCTTCAGATCTTTTAAACTTGTCTTCCCGACGGAACAGTACCGCAATTCTAGCATCTGTATATGAAACAGAAAATGTAACACGCTTTTGACGTTCTGGAGTTACTGACATTCCAGCAATTACCATATCTACATTATTGCTAGCTAGAGCAGCAAGTAGACCATGAAACTCCATGTTTCTAAATTCTATATTTTTACCCAAATGTTGACCTATTGCTACCATTAAATCAATATCAAAGCCAACAATTTCACCATCTTGCATAAACTCATATGGCGGATTATCCGCACTAGTTCCTACAACCCATGTATTTTCATCCCTAAGCTCACTACAAGAAACAAGAATTGTTGATAAAATTATTGATAATAAAATTTTGCATTTATTCATTTCTTACACTTACATTTACATTTATGAGTTATAATTAGAGATCGTAGAACTATATAGCTATGGTGTCAACTAACCTTGCGTATAAAGTCTAACAAATGCTGATAATCTTTTGGAAGATCTTGCACAAATTCCATTCTTTTTTTAGTAACAGGATGGTCAAAACTAATATAAAAAGAGTGCAAAGCTTGATGATCAATCTTTAACAATTCTTCTTTTAAATTTTCTGGGCAACCGTGGATCTTTCGGGAATTATTCCCATATGTTTGATCACCAACTATTGAATGACCCATATGGCTCATATGTACTCTAATTTGATGAGTACGACCAGTCTCTAATTTACATTCCACTAAACAAAATAAACCTCCATGTATTATTTCTACAACTTTATAATGAGTAGTAGCAGGTTTGCCTCCACCGTTCTTTAAAGTTGTCATTCTCTTTCTATCACTATTACTGCGTCCAATTGGTATATCTATTGTTCCATCTGTTTGCTTTATCATCCCCCAAACCAGTGCTTTATACATGCGAACAAGGTTTCTTGATTCTATTTGAGCAGCTAGATCTACATGAGATTTATTATTTTTTGCTACTACCATCAACCCAGAGGTTGTTTTATCTAGTCGATGAACTATACCAGGCCTAATTTCTCCGCCAATATCTGATAAATTCTTACTATGATATAGAAGAGCGTTCACCAAAGTATCATTGTGGTTTCCAGCACCTGGATGTACTGTCATATTAGAATTTTTATTTATGACAATAAGGTCTGAATCTTCATACACAATATCAAGTGGAATATTGGCTGGCTCTATATTCTCGGGTATTTCTTCAGTAATATTTATCTCTATAACATCATTCTCCTTGACCCTTGAAGATAAATTAGAAATAATCTTGTTGTTTAAAATAGTTTGTTTATTTTTAATTGCTTTTTGTATTTGACTACGAGTAGACTCATGGCACAATAAACTTAGAGCCTTATCTAGTCTTTGACCAATTAAATGCTCGGGAATTATATATTTATAGGTTGTCATCTTAAAATATTTATATGGATAAATTACAAGAAAAATTAAACCAACTCAAATGGCTCCAACATGCTGGAATAGAATATTATTGTTCTCAGCAAAAAGATAGTAAAAATTCTCTAATGAAAAAACTAAAACAAATATCAAAAGATCCTTCTCAAGATAAAATGCCTAAAATAAACTTAGCTAAAACAAAAACAGAGATAAAGCAACAACCTACTAAAGTCGAAGAAGACGCAAATTTAACAATAAATATTGCAAACGCAAGGAAACTTGCAGAAAGTGCTACTAATTTGCAGGAACTAAAAGCTATTGTCGAAAATTTTGATGGATGTGCCTTAAAAAACTTCGCAACAAACACAGTTTTTAGTGATGGAAGGCCAGATGCAAAAATACTCCTTATCGGCGAAGCACCTGGCGCTACTGAAGATGAAAAAGGCATTCCTTTTTGCGGCGAAAGTGGAAAACTACTTGATAAAATGCTGAATACTATTGGTCTTGATCGTGAAAAAAATATCTATATCACTAACACCATCTTTTGGAGGCCGCCAGCAAACAGAAGACCCACGCCTGAAGAAATTAAAATATGCAAACCTTTTGTAGAAAAGCATATTGAATTACTCTCTCCGAAAATGATTATACTGATCGGAGGAACAGCCACTACTGCATTGCTTAGTAAAAAAGAAAGCATTTCATATATTCGCAAAAATTACTATTCCTATACGAATCAATACCTTAAAAAGCCTATATTTACTGCAGCATTATTTCACCCAGCCTTTCTTCTTAGGTCTCCATATAAAAAGAAAGATACATGGTATGACCTTCTAAAAATTCGTGACTATATCCAAAAGGAAGATATGATTTAAGGAACTCTTCTACACCCCGTAAGTAAAATCAATTTCTCCAATATTATCCACCTCTTTTGCACTATCATATATCAGATATTCGCCACCACCTGCTCTAAAGCAGGATATATTTTCATCATAATGATATAAGAAAAAACCAATTTCAGTTTTCAAAATAAAATCTTGCATGATACTATTCAATCTCATTAAGAATGGTCTCTCAACTGTTGAATCAATTGTCTTGTAATGAAGACTCTTTGCTTGATCTTCACTAATTCTACATTTCATACTCTCCCCTTTAAACCTTTAGTAATACAACATAAATTTATTATACATAAAAGTCTCTCATCAGCAAACATCCCTTCAATCTTGGATACAACACACATATCAAGAAAAGGGTCGACCTAATTGTTTTAGTTGCAATGCTAATAAGAAATCAAATAGGATCAATAGTTGATGGAACAATTCCAATTTTCAACTAAACTATTATGGAAAGATAAATATGAATGATGAATTTGCAGAACTCAAAATCAAAAACAAAACTGTTAAACTTCCAATTAGGAAAGCCTCGGTTGGTCCGGATGTAATCGATGTCACAAAATTATATGGTGACACTGGGTATTTCACTTACGATCCAGGATTTATGTCCACTGCATCATGTACATCCTCCATTACATTCATTGACGGTGGCGAAGGAGTACTTCGGCACAGAGGATATGAAATTAAAGATTTGGCGGATAACAAAGATTTTCTAGAAGTATCCTACTTACTATTCAATGGAGAACTACCTAATAAAACTGAATATGCGGATTTTAGAAAAAAAATATCGCATCACTCGATGGTTAATGAACAAACACGCAATATCTTTGGAGCATTCAGACATTCAGCTCATCCAATGGCCGTCATTCTTTCGGTTGTTGGTTCTCTATCAGCTTTTTATCATGATACGATAGATATGAATACTCCGGAAGGAAGAGAGCTTTGTGCCATTAGAATGATAGCAAAGATGCCTACAATTGCCGCAATGACTTATAAATATTCAATGGGTCAAGCGTTTGTTTATCCAGATGAAGATCTCTCTTTTACAGAGAACTTCCTGTATATGATGTTTGGAGCACCAAACAAAAAATTTAAGCAAAATGCAGTAATTTCAAAGGCGCTTGATAAAATATTTATCTTACATGCTGACCATGAGCAAAATGCCTCAACCTCTACTGTCAGAACTACGGGCTCATCCGGCCCAAATCCATTTGCTTGCGTTAGCGCAGGTATTGCATCACTTTGGGGACCAGCACATGGAGGCGCAAATGAAGCAGTAATCCGAATGCTCGCTGAAATTGGGTCTGTTGAAAATATACCAAAATTTATTGAAAGAGCAAAAGATAAAAATGATCCTTTCAGACTTATGGGCTTTGGCCATAGAGTATATAAAAACTACGATCCACGTGC
>JALZUG010000076.1 GCA_023301685.1 Rickettsiaceae bacterium | reverse complement strand
ATTCTGTTACTCGTCATCACGAGCGTCAGAGCGGTGATCCGGTTCTTCAGTATATATCCCTCAGAATATTCAACAGATAGCTTGCAGCATATCTTAGTTCCTCGCAATAATTCTGTTACTCGTCATCACGAGCGTCAGAGCGGTGATCCGGTTTTTCAGTATATTATCTCTCAGAATATTCAGTAGATAGATTGCCGAGTCACTTTGCTCTTTGCAATGACTCTATTACCTGTCATTACAGTAATAGTTACATACTCCTAGCACTAGAACTTACTCCTTTTCTTTGCCTATTATTCTGTACATTTGCTGCAGATTTCTTATTTTTAGAAGACGTACTTTTAAGTATATTATTCAGCTTCTTCGCAATAGTTTTTATCAAATTTTTGAATGAGTGAGCTAAAGATTTTTTAGTCTCTGGAGTTGATTTTACCTTATCTTTAACATAGCAATTTACTACGTCATTTATGGCTTTTCCTTCAGAGGAATCTAGGTTTACATTTTCTTTATAATATTTACTTTGCTGAATTTTACTCAAGTCATTGGCGTTAGTAGCTGCAAGAAAATCCTGAGCTCCATTAAGATCAGCAGCATTCAAATGCATAATAAATTTTCTTGCAGCATTTTCTATTCTCTTTTCCTGTGGTTCTATATGAATTGTTGGATTTAAAATAGATTCATGGATTTTAGATAAATTATCAGTTGATTGAGTAATTGATTTTTTAGAAGCAGGAGTTGATTTAGTTTTGTCTTGGACATAAGAATTTACAATATTATCTACAGTTTTTCCTTCAGGAGATTTTAAATTTACATTTTTTTTGTAATATTTGCTTTGTTGTATTTTTTTTAGGTCTTTGAGGTTAGTAGACGCAAGAACACTCTGTGCTCCACTAATATCTGCTCCATTTATATGAGTAACAAATTTTTTAGCTGCAGCTTCTACTCTTTTTTCTTGCTCTAAGTCTGGTTGGAGTTGAGATAACCTTGTATCAAGTGTTGTTTGATTTATCTGTCCTATTCTATTATATCTGCTATCAAAGCAGAGTAAATGAGCGCTAGATCTAAATTTTACAATTAAATCCTTTTGATCGGGTAACATCTTTTCCCACTTAGCACAGGTTTTAATAAATTCAGCCCTAGTTCCATTTTGTGCGGAGTCCAATAATTCTGCCTTAGCTTTTTCAGATTTTAATAGAAATAGTGCGTCAGCTATAGCTTCAGTTGGTGGTTGATTTCTCCAGCCCATTTCCGGTACCATGCGAAAATGCTCTTTTCGTAAGTCTATATCTACATCTCTCTGGTGCTTTCCAGGAATAACACCTGTATTCATCATTAGATTTGCTGATAGACAAGCTCCGCAAGATAGCGATCCCCTCGGTTGTTTATAAAATCCTCTGGTTTCTACGTTATGAGTAATATCACCTCCAAAAGTGTTTTCTATTTTTGTTTTTATATCAGCAGGGCAGTGACCAGCTTCAGTCTTCAATGAATCCATAAAAGTATAGCTATATTTATTTTCTGAGGCAGCATTAGGATCATAAGTTATGATAGCTCCATACCAGTGATAACCACCATCATTTACCATAGGGACTACAAAATTAACTTTTTTTCCTGAGTTTTTTAGTGTTTCTGACTGAGTCAATTCATGAAATTCTTCAAGACGTGGAGTTAGATTATCAAGTATATGAGTTTCCATTTGAAATGTTTGTTCATTAAACAGTTCTCTAGTAGCATTATTCGCAAAGTCATGTCCTGCAGAAGTATTTTTAGCTCTATTTATATCTCTGGGCGTTAGGAGTAAGGTGCCGTCACCAACTTCTTTTAATCTCGTGCCTGTGCGAAGAGTTGAATTTAAGGATGATAATTCTAAATCTTTAGTATATGACTGAATTACTTCTTGTACTTCTTAGTATTTGGAGTTTTATCTAGTAATTGTTTCTGTGTTTTAGTTTTTCCCATACTGCTAATCTTTACTATTTTTCTGTTAATTTAAAGGCTAGCAGAAAAAAAAGTGGATTAAAATAAATATAGGGCTATTAATACAAAATTTATTTGATATAAATTATAACTTAATCTATTGGAGCTGACCAATCCGAGTCTGATGCATCATGCGGTGTTGGTATAATCCTTTCATTATGTCCAGTGAAATCTATTGTATATATCCTATTAAGACCATTTGTTCTTCTCTTTGAAGGTGGTGAGCCTTTAGTAAATGCAAGTACTCTTCCATTAGTTGCCCAAGACGGGCTTTCAACAAGGTATCCTTGAGTAATTAATCTTTCTGTATTTTGCTTTTCATTAGCCCCTGGGTGAAGTACTCCAATTGTAAAACCAAGCTCTCTGTTTATCTTAGTAAAAGCTATATAATTTCTGCTTGACCATTCTGGTTCTGCATATGATCCACCACCAAAACTAATTCTTTTTGCAGATGAACCATTTCTATTCATAACAAAAATTTGGCGACTACCATGACGATCAGAATTAAAAGCTATTTTTTTGCCGTCTGGTGAATAGCTTGGTGAAGTATTAATGCTTTTTCCTTCTGTAAGCTGGACTCTTCTTTTATTTTTTAGGTTAATTTCATATATATGTGTATTACCATCTTTGGCTATAGACATAATTGCATGTTTTCCATCGGGAGAAAAACGAGGGGCAAATGACATTCCAGGAAAATCTCCAATTAACTTACTTCTTCCATTTCGCAAGTTTAGCATGTGAACTTGTGGTGTACCGTTTTTATATGAAAGGTATAATATTTTCTTTCCATCAGGTGAAAACCTTGGAGTTAAAACCAGATCTTTGCCATTTGTTAAATATTGATGATTTTCTCCATCTTGATCCATAATTGCTAGGCGTTTCTTCCTTTTTAAATATGGTCCCGATTCGGAAACATATACGATCCTGGTGTTAAAATATCCTTGGTAACCAGTGATTTTATTATATATTTTGTCTGATATTTTATGAGCAACTCTTCTCCAGAGTTTCTCAGATAATTCAAATGCTTCGCTAATGATTGCTCGCTCTAGGATAGTATCCCAAAGTGTAAATTTTACTTGTAATTTACCTGAGGCTAATCTTGTTACATCCCCATTGACAAGAAGTGATGCATTAATCTGCTGCCAAGCCGCAAAAAGAGGAGTGTAAGCTGTTCCAGTTTTATTTTCTATAAAAGCTGCTTTTGAAATTGGCCTGAACATTCCAGACCATCTAAGATCATTTGATATAACATTAACAATTTTTTTTGCTATTTGGTAGTCTGCTGGATCTACTCCAGCAAAATCATTGATAGCAAGTGGTATGGGGTCGGAATGTCCGCCAGTTATACTTATTGAATTTTTAGCTTGTGAGCTTAATGAAAAAACTATAGCAATTAAGAATAAAATTAAATTTTTGTTTTGCATATTAGAACTCGTTTAAAAAGTTAGGTTTATTGCGCTATAAGGCTTGGATCAAAAATAAGATCAAATTCTTTCCATATATCATAGCGATCTAATGGTAAGTTTTCAATAGGGCTTGATTGTCTTACTGCTCTAATAGCACTCTCTGCAGTTAATTTACATGTATTTTCTGAGTTTAAAGGGCAAATTACATTTTTAACAATGACTTCCTTTATCTCGCCATTTTTTTCAAGATTCATGTGTAGTAATACTCTTACATCTGAAAGTTTTTCTAGGCCAACTGGTGGTCTCCAATTTTTTTCTATTTGTCCTTTAACAAGTAATTTTTCTGTTATTGATAGAGGCGAATCTTCATCATATTCAGCACCTCTAGCGGTTTTATTACTCTGTTCTTTTGCATCATGACTTTTAGTTGGGGTTTTAGCTGCAGTGCCTTTTGATTCTTTTTCTAAATTTTTTAAGATAGATTCCATTGGATCATCTTCCTGTTTCTTTACTTCTTCTTTTTTAGGAGGAGGTTTTTTGGGTTTTTCTTTCTTTTTTACAGGTATTATTTCTTTTTCCTTTTGTGATTCTTTCTTTTTTACTGGTTTTTTAGGGGTAGGGGTTTTTTTCTTTGGTTTAGGTTTTGACGTTTTAACCTGCTTCGATTTTTTAGCAACTTTTTCTTTTTGTTTGGATTTATTTTCTGTTTTGATATTTGCTATTTCACTTATTTGCACTACCTCAAAAGTTAGTACATCTTTTTCCTCTGGTAGTTTTTCAAATGCAGAAGGTAGGCCAAAATAGAATAATCCCACTATAATAAAATGTAGTAAGGTAGATAGAATCAATGCTCCTTGGAACTGTTTCTTCTCTTTATTCTTCATTTATGCTTTATATCTGAAATAAGTGCAACTTTAGTAAATCCAGCGCTATGTATGCGAGACATTGTTTCAACAACTATACCATATGGTACAGATTTATCTCCTTTAACAAAAATTCTGGTATCTCTTTTTTCTTTAGTAATGTTTTCAAGCTTAGTAATTAATTCTTTTGGGTCAATCTTAGTTTCAACAATGTATAAATGTTTGTTTTTGTCTATGCTAATTACTAAAGGCTTAAACTGACCAGATACAGGAGCTGATTCAGTCTTTGGTAAATCAACTTCAATTCCTGCGACTAGCATTGGTGCTGTGATCATAAAAATTATAAGAAGTACAAGCATAACATCAACCATTGGAGTGACATTAATCTCGTTCATTAATCTTCTATTTTTTCGTCTGTTACTATGTCCTTGAGATGAAATTGCCATATCTACATCTTCTCTTCATCAATTGCTCGTGAAATTAGAGTATTTAGTTCTCCGATAAAATTATCTATTTTATTTTCGATATTCTGCACATCTGAGGTTAAATAATTATAGAAAATAGTTGCAGGAATTGCTGCAAAGAGACCAATTGCTGTTGCAAGTAGTGCTTCGGCAATACCAGGTGCAACTACAGCTAAAGAAGTGTTTTTTGATGCTGCAATAGATTGAAAGCTATGCATAATTCCCCAGACTGTGCCAAATAATCCTATAAAAGGTGCCGCAGATCCAACGGTTGCAAGGAAACCCAACTTGTTATCAAGTTCTTCAATCTCTCTATTTCTCGATAAGTTCATTGAAGCCATGATACGATCTTTTTGACCTACTTTAAGGTTTTCTGTCTTTTTGACTTCTGCAGATTTGCCTTTTTTGCACTCATTAATAGCACTAACAAAGACAGCTGATAGAGGGTTATCTACTGATTTTTTAACTTTTTCATATAGGTCATCTAAAACCTTGCCAGACCAAAACAAATTTTCAAACGATTTCATTTTTGCTTTTAGTGCAGAGTAGTGAATCATTTTACTGATGATTATTGCCCATGTCCATACAGATGCAAAAACCAAAATTAATATCACAGATTTTCCAACAAAATCAGAAGATGAGACTAAGGATAAAATAGATAAATCTACAGCTGAACTTGCAGTAGTTACAACTTGCTCCGAACTTTCTAATGCCATAATTTTTTGTATATAGTTTAGGTTTGATTAATAATGAGTGAGGCTATAGACCTTTCTTCGGATTATATATTACACATATTAGCTATTATCGTAAACATATTCTTTTGTTTTTATTATACCTAATACCAGTTATACATATTTAGTAGTTTTTTGTTTATATCTAAGGCGATTCATGCTAAATATAGCAAAGTAATAAAATAATATCTTAAATAAAAATGACAAAGAAGATTATAGCTTTGGTTGGAAGGCCTAATGTTGGTAAATCAACGCTATTTAATAGACTTAGCACTAGAAAAAAAGCAATAGTGCATGATAGGCCGGGTGTAACAAGAGATCGTAAATATTCTGATGCTAAAATAGGCCCAATGGAATTTACCGTTGTTGACACACCAGGTTTAGAAGAGTCAGAAGAAGGGAAGCTTGAGCATCGTATGATGCAGCAAACCATGGTATCTATTGCAGAGGCTGATCTGGTTTGTCTTATAATTGATAATGAAGCGGGCATTACGCCAACAGATAAATTCTTTGCAGAGTTTGTTAGAAAATATTCAAAAAAACAGATAGTTATAGCTAACAAGTCAGAAAAGCAATTTATTCATGATCAAGCATATTATAAACTTGGCTTTGGTTCTCCAGTTCCAATTTCTGCTGAGCATGGTCAAGGTCTGGCTGATCTGTATGATGCAATAGCTGAGCAAATTGATACTGAAGAAGGAGACGAAATCTCTGATCCTTTTACTGGAGATAATATTCAAATAGTTATAGCCGGTCGGCCAAATGCAGGTAAATCCACTTTTGTTAATTCAATAGTTGGTAGTGAACGTATGCTAACAGGCCCTGAAGCTGGAATAACTAGAGAATCTGTGGAAATTTCTTGGCAATATAAAGATCATAATATGAAGCTTATTGATACTGCAGGTCTTAGGAAGAGAGCTAATGTTAAGCAAAGCTTAGAAAAGATGTCTACAGGTGATGCTATAGGAAGTATTAAATTTGCAAATACTGTTATTTTAATGCTTGATGCTACAATTGCACTAGAGCATCAAGATCTAACTATTGCTAATTATGTTATTGATCAAGGAAGAAGCTTAGTTATAGCTGTAAATAAGTGGGATCTTGTTCGAAAAAGAAGAGAGTATGAAGAAGAATTTGAATATAAATTAGGGACTCATCTTCCTCAAGTTAAGAATGTTCCTGTGGTATATCTTTCTGCGCTTGATAACAATAAGACATTATCGGTACTTGATAAATGTATAGATATATATAAGCTCTGGAACAAAAAAATTTCAACCAGTAAGCTAAATGATTGGCTTTCATTTGCACTTGAAAGGCATCCTCTTCCTATTCAAAGAAAATTGGGTCGTAGAGTAAGAATTAAATATATAACTCAAACTAAAACAAGGCCACCTACATTTAAATTATTTACTAACGACCCTGCCAGTATAACAGATGCATACAAAAAATATTTAATAAATTCACTCCGAGATGATTTTGATATGCCAGGAGTTCCAATTCGTATACAATTTGTAAAATCTGACAATCCGTATGCAAAGAAGAAATGAATAAATCAATCTTACTAACTAGAGCAAAATCGGCAAACTCAATCTTAAGAGAAAAATTGATGTCACATGGTTTTGAACTGGTTGAATGTAGTTTGATTAAGTATAAGTTGCTGCCATTTGATAATAAAATATTAAATGAATTTTCAGATATTATTATTACTAGCAATTTTGTAGCTAATAATTTGCCGAATAATGGTAATTCTCAATCTGTTTGGGTTGTCGGAGAAAGCTCTAAAAATACACTTGAGGATAAAGGTTATAAAATTAAATTTTGTGCTCCTAATGCAATTACCTTGAAAAAGGAATTGCTAAAAAACGCTCATATTAAAGCATTTTATTTATCAGGGAATAATATTACAGTAGATATGCCAATAAATGTAGAGCGTGTAGTTTTTTATAATATTGACTATAAAGAATCTCTATCGCAATCAGAGATTCAAAGAATAAAGCTCGGGATCGACTATATTTTACTTTATTCAGAGAATTGCGCAAAAACCCTATTGCAACTATTACTAGAAAATGATTTATTGAAATATCTAGAAAATACAACAATAGTTGCTATAAGCTTTAAGGTTGGTAGGGTAGTAGAAGATTACTTTAAAAATGTTAAAAATTGTACTGGTAGTAACCAAATAATAGAATTTTTGGAAAAGATAGAATGACTAATAAGAATAATAAAAGCGAAGAAAAACAAAAAGAAGAAAAAAGTGATGGAAAATTTTTAAAATCCTTTTTACTAATTATATTGCTGTTTATTTTTGGAGTATATTTGGTTATACAATCAAGACCAGATTTGGTTGAGAAAATTTATCCTAATAAAACAGCAAATACTAATTCTCCTGAACTTGATAAGAAGCTTGTACAAGAAGCTATTGATGATAGCTATTCTGTTGGCCCTGAACCTCCTATACAGCTTTTCGACACTGAAAAAGATAGTAAGGTTGATACGGAGCAAGAATTATCTCAAGAATTGGAAACTCTTGTTGATGATAATAAACGATTAGATAAAACAGATTCAGATATGGAGACAGAGGAGGAAGAGGCGGCTAACCCATATAGTGAAATTGTTGATAAAGAAGCTAAAGCTTTTAATAGTTCGGCGCTAAAAAGCAAATTCAATGACTATAGAATTTTTATAAGTAACGCGAGTCAGTTAATTGAGAAATATAAAGCTGGTGAAAGTTTTACACCTGAGTTGAAAATTTTTAAAGAGCACATTCACCCAGCACGCATTAACGAAACTATTAAGTTACTAGAATCATATAATACAATATTGGAAAATAATTCTTTAGATAATACAGATGATAACCAATCAGATTCTCTTCAGGTAAAGCTATTAGAAAAATTTGTTAAAATAAAAAAGATAGAGCCGGTAGATAATAAATTAGTGAAAATTAAATCAGATATTGATAAGAGATTTGAAGTGTTTATGAATTACATATATTCACAAAACTTACAAGATAGTTTGGTAAAGTAATAATAAAATAAAGAGCGCAAATATGATTAGATTTTTAATCTTATGTACAGTTTTTTTTCTCCTATACTTAGCTTTTAATGTCATAGGGGAATTTGATTCTAATCTACATTTTTCAGTCTATGGATATGAAGTAGAGTCAACATTATTTACGTTTGGTGCATTCTTTATTGCTACTCAGCTAGTTTTAATGATTATTCTAAAGCTAATCTTTTTAATTTTTGATATCCCATCAATAGTTAAGAAAAAATGGCATAAGCGCAAACTGATAAAAATTAATAAAAAGCTTTTATACGTTTTGGCTGAACTATTAATGGGTAATCGAAAAAAATCTTTATCTCAAACTAACAATATAATTAATGAGATTGATGAAGATAATAAAGAAGTAATTAATTTAGTAATGGCTGAAGCAGAGCAAAGCTTTGATAAAAAGATCCAACATTATAGGAACTTAATTGATAAAAAGAATTACAGTGTCTATGCGTCGAAAAAGCTCGCAGAGATTTTTTACGAAAATACCCATCATAAACAAGCAGAAGAATGTGCAGTTAGGGCATTTAATGAAGATGATACAGATACAGAATTAATGCTGATTTTGATTAGAATTTATGCAAATTTAGGAGAGTGGCCAAAACTAGTATTTATTGTTTCAAAGTTGCAAAGAGCTGACCTGAAAATGATTGAGGAAAATGCTGAAGAAATTGCAAGTTATTATTATGCAGCTGCTAAATCATATCTACAAAGCGGTTCTGATGATGAGGCATTGAAGTTCCTAGAATATGCGCTTGAGCTGAATCCAATTTATATAGAAGCTCTGAACTTATTTACGGAACTTTCAACAAATGTGAATAATACTGTAGCAATTTTAAAAATTCTAAGAGCAGCTTTTTCAGCTAATCCTTGTTTTGAAGTAGCCAGAATGTATGCGGATAGTGCAACAGGATCAGCTGAAGCAATATATGGTACTCTTGCAGGCATTGCCCAGCCAGCTAAATACCCAGCGCTATTTTTGGCTCTTGCAGCATATTTGGGTTTAATTGAAAAGATTACGGAATTAAAAGAACCTAAACTTATTTCCTATGAAGGGGATGTATAAGATGAATTTTGAGATGAAATCTCAAATTAGTTTCGAGCATTTATCTCAGTTACAAGAATCCTTGAATTTTCTTCATGTTGATGAGTTAAGAGATGCTTGTAAAATTCTGAAAATACCTTCTAAAGGCAAGAAGCCTTTCATGATATCTTGTATACTAACATTTTTAGAAACTGGTGAGATTTTGAATGAACCAAATATTCCATTAGTATCTATAGCTCCAAAGGGTCAAAAAATATCTTTATCCTTAGATTCATTGATTTTAAAAGGAGATTATAAGAATAATCTAAAAACTAGATGTTTTTTTAAAGATATTATTGGAGATCACTTTCATTTTACGGCTTTTGCAATTGATTGGATTAATGAAAGATGGATAGATGGTAAGCCACCTACTTATAGGGAATACGCTCAGATGTGGGTAGAGGAAACAGCAAGAAGAAAGGAATATGGATCTAAACCCAAGGAAGAATGGGCATATATTAACCATGTACAAAAACTAAAAATAGTTAATCCAAGTATTTCAAGAGATGAGATAATAGATGAATGGAATATAACTAGAAGAAAAAATAAGAGAATTGTACAAGATATTCTAGGTATTGCTGATGAGTAAAATTAATTTAGATAAAAATCAGCTATTTTTGCTAGATAAATTTATGAAATTGGCTTCGGAAATAAAGGTTCCAAGTATTTTAAGCAAGCTTTCTGGAATATTCTCAAATGCAAAAAAACATCACGGCATTTATCTTTATGGAAGTGTAGGGCGTGGTAAAACTATGCTAATGAGGAAATTTTATGATTCAGTAAATGTTCCAAAGAAAATAGTTCACTATCAACAATTTATGCAGAACATTCATAAAAAAATGCATAATCTCCAGAATAAAGCGACTGATAAATTGGTGCAGAGCCTAGCTTCAGATATTGCGAATCAGTGCGATGTGTTGTGTATGGATGAATTTGAAATTAAAGACATAACTGATGCTATGATTATTATGCGTCTTTTTGAATGTTTACAGAAAAAGGATGTTTTTATTTTTGTAACAACTAATACTGAACCTGACAATTTATATAAAGATGGTTTGCAAAGAAGCGCTTTTTTGCCATTTATTTCAAAAATTAAAAAAACTTTTGAAATACTTCATTTAGATACAGAGAAAGATTATAGATTTGATATTATTGCAAATGTAGAAAATAGAATATTATTTCCAATCAATGAGACTAATTCAAAAGAACTTTCAAGAATTAAATCTAAAATTTGTAAAAAAGAAGAGTTATCACAATCTAGTATTGAAGTATTCGGTAGAGAACTAATTTTTAAGCAAACTCATAATAATATATTAGTTACAAATTTTGCAGAGCTTTTTGAAAGAGATTTGGGATATGGAGATTATGTTGCGATATCCAAAAAATTTGAGATTATAATCCTATCATCAGTAAGAGCAATTTCGGAAGGCGAAAATAATATTGCAACAAGATTTATCAATTTTATAGATAATGCCTATTTTAATCGAGTATTATTGTTTATAGAGATTGATTGTAGCCCAGAAGAAATATATATTGCTGGAAGTAAAAAATCTGAGTTTAAGCGTACTATTTCAAGGTTAAACGAAATGAATTCAAAAGATTACTCAAACATTGGTAAAAGGCAAAGAGGAGATGAATTTAAGTAAACCTCAATTTATAACTTTTGAAGGTGGAGAAGGTTGTGGTAAATCCACTCAGAGTAAGTTGCTCTATGAATACCTACTTTCAAAAAATATTCCAGCAATTCATACACGCGAGATTGGAGGAACGGTTGAAGCTGAAAAAATCAGGCATTTGATTATATATTCTGAGCTTAAACCAATGTCTGAATTAATGCTTGTTATGGCTGCTCGCTATGAACATATCAATAAAATTATTATTCCATCACTACTAGAGGGCAAATGGGTGATTTGTGATAGATTCATAGATTCAACAGCATGCTATCAATCAGATGAATCAGGGTTAAATTTAGAAGACATATATGAGTTGCACGAAACATTAATGACTTATAAGCCAGAGGAATTTGATAAAATTAGCAAATCAAAACTGGATGCTTATAAATTTTCTACTAAAGGAATAATGCCAGATATAACATTTTTTATGGATGTGCCTCCAGATATAGGTTTAAACAGAGCAACTGAGCGTGGAGATGCCAATAAATTTGAAGCAAAGAAATTGGATTTTCATAATAAAGTCTATCAAAAATTTAAAACAGCTGCATCTTTGCATAATGAAAGGATAGTTTCAATAGATGCAGGAGATAAGCAGATAGATGAAATTCAACAATTTATAAGAGGGAGTATTTTTACTAAGTAAATGATAAAAAATATAATGTATAGAACTATTGTTCTAATAATTTTTACAGTAATATGTAATACAGTAATAGCAGATAACATAATAAATAGTGATAGTATGAAAGAAGATAAGCTTATAGAAAGAGAAATATTATTTGGAAATCCTGAGAAAGCAGGGGTTAAAATAAGTCATGATGGTAAATATATTAGTTATTTAGCCCCACATGAAGGAGTACTTAATGTTTGGGTATCTTCTGTTGATGACAGATCTAATGCAAAGCTTATAACATCAGATAAAAAGCGTGGAATTAGAAGCTATTTTTGGTCAAAAGATAGCCAGTATATAATTTATGCTCAAGATAAAAAAGGAGATGAAAACTGGCGCTTATATTCAGTAAATATCAATAATTTAAAAGAAAAAGATCTTACTCCATCGAATGATGTTAGAGCTTCTGTTTTAAAACTCAGCGATAAATTTCCAAACGAAATGCTGATTTCTTTAAATGCTAGAGTGCCAGAATATTTCGATATTCACAAAGTAAATATTGAAACTGGTAAGCTAGAAACAATATACGAAAATACAGAAAATTATTCCTCATTTATTGCCGATGATGATTTCAATATTAGAGTAGGTTATAAGATGCTACCCAATGGAGAAGGGGAGATTTACCTATTTGAAAATGGAGATATCAAGTTGCCAAAACTTTTTGAAAAAATATCTGTTGAAGATATGCTAAATACAGCTGCACTGCATATCTCAAAAGATAATAAAAAACTATTTATGCTTGATAGCGTTGGTAGAAATACTTCGGCTTTAGTCGAAGTTGACCTTGATTCTATGGAAAGAAAGGTGATACATGAGTCACAAAAAGCTGATATTGACGATTATATTGTTAATGTAAAGACTAAGATGGTTCAAGCTTCTGCAATCAATTATATGCGTAAAGAATGGACAATAGTTGATGAATCTATCAGAAAGGATATGGATTATCTAGTGAAGCTTGAAGATGGAGACGTAGAAATTATTTCAAGAAGTCATGATGACGATAAATGGATGGTTGTTTATTTAAAGAGTGATGGTCCGTATAGATATTATCTTTATGACAGAACGAAGAAAGAAGCTACTTTTTTGTTTGTCTCTAATTCTTCTTTAGACAAACAACCACTAGCTAAGATGTATTCAGTAGTAATAAAATCTAGAGATGGTTTGGATCTGGTTTGCTATATAACAATTCCAAGATGGCTTGATAATGGTAAAGGCGTTCCTTTAAAACCAGTTCCAATGGTTCTGAATGTTCATGGTGGGCCTAATGCAAGAGATGATTGGGGATATAGAGCAGATGCTCAATGGCTTGCAAATCGTGGATATGCTACTATTAATGTAAATTATCGTGGCTCTACCGGGTTTGGTAAAGACTTTATTAATGCAGGTGATGGGCAGTGGGCCAGAAAAATGCAGGATGATTTAGAGGATGCAGTCAGCTGGGCTGTTGAAAATAAAATTGCCATAAAAGATAAAGTAGCAATTATGGGAGGAAGTTACGGAGGATATGCAACTTTAGTCGGTATGGCAATGACTCCTGATCTATATGTAGCTGGAATAGATATTGTTGGTCCATCTAACCTAGAGACATTACTTCGTTCTATTCCAAAATACTGGAAGCCTTATATGGCCCATTTGACTAAAATTATGGGTGCATCATATGAAACAGAAGAAGGGCGTAAGCTACTTAAAGAAAGGTCACCTTTAACATACGCTAGTAATATAAAGAAGCCTTTGTTAATTGTTCAAGGAGCAAATGACCCTAGGGTAAAACAAGCTGAATCAGATCAAATAGTAGAAGCTATGAAAAAGAGCTCTATACCAGTTGTTTATTTACTCTACCCCGATGAAGGGCATGGGCTTGCACGTCCAGAAAATAGACTATCAATGTATGCAAATGCAGAAGTATTTTTGGCTAATTTTGCTGGTGGAAGATTTATGCCTCACGATAATAAATTTTTAGGATCTTCTGTTGAAGTAAAGGAAGGCATGGATATAAGCTGGACAAAGATCAAGGAATAATCTATGAGGATAAGGATAAGTGTCATATTACTAGTATTTATAAGTTTATTTATACACCGAGTAAATGCACAGGATATTTTATTAATTGAACAAATGGTTAAATATGCTAAGAAGGATAATTTATCTTTGCCTAAACCACTTTCAGATGGAAGAATTCAAACACTTAATAATATGGGTGCTACGTCACCTAAACTAGATTGGATTTCAAAAGA
This sequence comes from Rickettsiaceae bacterium, assembly GCA_023301685.1. Classification (GTDB taxonomy): domain Bacteria; phylum Pseudomonadota; class Alphaproteobacteria; order Rickettsiales; family Rickettsiaceae; genus Megaera_A. Next base: position 16,737 of record JALZUG010000076.1, on the reverse strand, counting down.
TTTTATTAAGTATGTATCGCGGAAAGATAGAAAAGTTCTTGAGGTTGGTACGGCCTACGGTTTAGTGTCCGTAATAGGTGCATTAAAAGCAGGGAATAAAAACTATCTAGCCATTGATCTTGATAAAAGACACCTCGGAATATTAGCACTTGAGGTAAAAAATAAGTACCCACAATTTTCTTCCTATATTAAATTCATTGTTGGAGAATATCCAAAAGATATTAATTTTTCTGATAATTATTTTGATGCAATATTAATATCTAGGGTTCTACATTTTTTTTCATCATATGAAATAGAAAAAACTCTTGCAGATCTTTATAGAATATTAAAACCAGGTGGAAGAGTATATACAATGGCTATAACTCCATACGTTAAAAGATTTGCTTCTTTTATCCCGGAATACGAAAAGAATTTTGATAGTGGGGCTGATTATCCAGGTTTTGTTAAGAGCTTGGTGCCTTATGCTGATTCTGCTGTTACAACAAGTAAAGAAATGAAAAATTTGCATAAAGGTCACTTTATGTTTTTAGATTCAAGAGTTTTAGTTAAGGCTTTTAGAAAAGCGGGTTTTAAAATAAAATTATCTAAAGAAACTCCTCTACAGTATGTATCAAAAACTTGGCAGTATGATGGTCGTGAAAATGTCGGGGTAGTCGCAGTTAAGCCTTATTCAAGGAATGATTGAGTATTAACAGTTAAATATTTATAAATAGCCCATATCCTTAAACTAAGATTTATCTATTTCTGTTCCATATATTTTGGGGTATATCAGGTCCTTCTTTTCCCTTAAGTTTCTATAAAAATCTAAGATATTATTTTATCACAGCATTTAATCATCAAAAACATCCCATTCTTCATAACTTTCTTTCCCACAACACCCACAACAACTTAGAACAAAAGTAAAACAATTTAAGCAGCCGAAAAGTTTTTCAAGACACTGATTATTCCAATCTGCAACTACCCTTTCAACATTTTCTCTAGTCTCTCTATCTATAGTTTGATCTGCTCCGTTGTGCTTTGTTTCATACTTATACTGATTTTTTTCTCTTGTGAGTTCTTCTTGTCTTCTAACATCTCCCATGTGTTTCATAATATTTGTCCTCTATCTGCTGTAAAAGTATCTTTACTTGTAAAATGCAAAGATATCTATAGGCATATCAAATACAACCTGTAATTGCAATACTGGTAAAGTTTATTGAGCAAAAAAATACAAGAATAAGAGTTTTTTTACAGACACTTAGAATATTTTTAGTCTTTTTACAAATTAAGTGATGGATAAATTCTAATTAGCTAATCCATTAACAAGTTTGTGAGTTGCATTCGGTTAATTTTGACAGTAATTCTTCAGTTTCGTTCAAGAGTGTTTCAGATTTTAGACTGGCTAAAAATACTAGTTTATTGTCTGGCTTGATTTTCGCGTGTCTGGGATATTTTTTCACGAAGCTTAAGACCATTTCTGATACATCAAAATTCTCATTAAACTTCATTACAAAACCGTTTGGGCCGCTGTCTAGGGACTCAATTTTAAGTTCTAAACACGTATTTTTAATTTTTACCATATTAAGTAAGTTGCCAAATTCATTTGGTAGAGCTCCAAAGCGATCTACCATTTCATCTTTAAATGCCTCAATCTCTGTACTAGTTTTTAAAGAACCAGCTCTTCTATATATTGCAAGACGTAGAGATGAATCTTCTATATATTCACTTGGAATAAGAACAGGGATACTAAGGTTAATTGATGGAATAAATTCTACTAACTTAGTTTCATCCTTATTTCTCTTTAATTCGATAATTGCTTCATCAAGCATTTCTTGATAAAGCTCTGATCCAACTTCTTTAATATGCCCTGATTGTTCATCACCAACAAGATTACCAAAGCCTCTAAGGTCCATATCATGGCCTGCAATCGTAAATCCAGCTCCAAGAGAATCAATATTTTGCAGTACATCTAGTCGCTGCATTGAATGTTGTGTAGTTTTTTTATGATGAGGTAATGTTAGGTATGCGAATCCTCTTACTTTGCCTCTGCCAACTCTTCCACGGAGTTGATAAAGCTGACTAAGTCCAAGCATATCTGACCTATGAATGATCATAGTATTTGCAATCGGTATATCAATACCAGATTCTATTATTGTAGTTGACAGTAAAATATCAAATTTTCCATCACAAAAATCATTCATTACAGAATCAATGGTAGAAGCTGGCATTTGTCCATGAGCAATTTTATAGCGGAGTTCAGGAACAAATTTAGTTAGCTGCTTTTCTACCCACTCAATATCCTTTATTCTTGGGACAACATAAAAACTCAATCCACCTCTGAACCTTTCCCGCATCAATGCATCTCTAATGACTACTGGATCAAATGGAATTATATTTGTTCTAACTGGCAAGCGATCAATTGGTGGAGTTGCAATCAAACTTAAATCTTTTATTCCAACCATCGACATTTGTAGAGTTCTTGGAATTGGAGTTGCCGATAAAGAGAGAACATGCACACCTGTTTTTATCTGTTTTAAATATTCTTTCTGGGCTACACCAAAATGCTGCTCTTCATCAATTATAATCATTTTAAGATTTTTGAATTTGATATTTGATGCAAGTAGGGCGTGTGTGCCTATAATAATATTTATCTCTCCGCTCGTAATTCCGTCTTTGACTCTCTTAGCTTCAGTCGGTTTTACTAATCTAGAGAGTTGTCCTATTTTAATACCATGATCTCTAAAGCGTTCAGTGAAGCTAGTATAATGCTGTTTAGCTAAGATAGTAGTAGGAGAAATTATGGCAATTTGCGGTCTGTCATCATTTATATCGTGCGCAACCATAAAAGCTGCTCTTATTGCAACTTCAGTTTTTCCAAATCCAACATCACCGCAAATCAAACGGTCCATTAGTTTTCCACTCTCAAGATCATTCTTAATATCGTCAATAGAAGTGAGCTGGTCTTCAGTTTCGCTATAAGGGAATTTATTTGCAAATTTATCATACTCATTTATATCAAACTTGATTGGATTTGCTTTTGCAAGCAACCTTTTTGCTGTAATTTTTATAAGCTTATCAGCAATATCTTTTATTCTGTTTTTTAGCTTGGCTTTTCTTTTTTGCCAGCTTACACCACCCAGTCTATCTAGCTGAGCACCATCATTGCCATATTTTTTAATCTGATCAATATTCTCAACAGGAAGATAAAGTATATCACCATTTGCATAGATTATTTTTAAGCAATCATGGGCAATGTCATCAACATATATGGTTTGAATTTTTTCAAACATGCCAATACCATGTTCTTTATGAACTATCATTTCTCCTTCGGAAATATTATCAAGTTCTGTAAGGATATTTTGTAGCTTTTTCTTGGATGATTTATGGCTCTGGGTAATGAATTTATCACCTAAAATATTTCGTTCAGAAATTAGTAGGTATTTATTTGAACTAAAGCTGTGTTTCAATGGAGCTATTGCTAAATTAATAAGATTCTTTTTTGCTTCAGATAGATTTTTAATCTCGATTGACGCGTATCCATAGTCAGAAGTGATTTGCTTAATTCTTTCTACAGAACTCTTTGAATTACAAAAGATTATTGGAGTTTTCTTTTTATTATCTGTAATGATTTCAAATAGCTTTTCAAATTCAGATTTTTTCTCAATTTTGGCTATCTTTGAAATATTTTCAACAGTTTCGTATCCTTCTTTGCTACCTCCTTCAATTAGTATATTATTGACTTTTTCTAAAAAATCCTTTGCCTTATCAGTGCTACATATATAGTCTTTAGGCGGTATAGCAAAATAAAAAGAGTCCGGGTTGTTTTTATTAGATAATAAACGTGATTCATAAAAATCTTTATAGCTATGTTCATGTTCTGATATAGCTTGCATACATAAATTATCGTAGATGATAATATGTTTACCTAAGAAATCAGAAAGCAAGCACATTTTTTCATATAAAAGTGGTGTAAGATGTTCATATCCGTGGAATTTATGTCCAGAGATTATTGATTCATATAATGGGCTTGATATATAATTTACTCCAAAGATTTGTAGAAAATTATTCTTAAAAGTAGTAATGGTTTCAGAATTTAATAAACTTTCACTAGCAGGAGATATAGTAAGAGTTTTTAAGTTTGCTTTAGATATCTGACTATACGTATCAAATTCTCTGATTGATTCAATTAGTTCCCAACCAAAATTAATTCTGTATCCTTTATTATTTGCATTTACAATATCAATTATTTCTCCTCGGACTGCAAACTCACCACTATCAACTGCACTTGCTGCTCGAGTAAAGCCGTTTTTAACTAGAAAAATTAGCAAATTTTCTACATCGAGTTTCATTCCTGGTTCTAAGATCATAGTAGAATTACTAAAAATATCTGGAGTTGGAAGCTTTGTAGTTAAATTTTGAGCAGCAGTGACTACTATATGCTTATTAGTTTTTTGTGCTAAAATAGTTAGAATATTTGCTCTTCTTGATAAAATTTCTGTACTAGGAGATACCCTATCATAAGGGACTGTATCTAGGCTTGGGAAATGTAGAATATTAGATTTTTTATTTTTTTTATTATCAAAAAATTTCAGTTGTTTGTATGCAGAAATTGTACTTTCTTCATCCGAAAATATTAGCAAAATATTTTCATTGTTGTTGTTAAAATGTTCATATGCAAATAAACACTTTGATACTAAAGGGATTTTAAACTTTTTCATTTATTACTTGGCTCAAAATCTAAAATTTGTAACATTAATTTTGAAGATTTCTCTTCAGGGAGAGGTTTTTTCTTTGTATACCAGTCGTATATATCAGCATCATTCATATGCAAAATTTCTTCAAAAAGCGTAAGTTCAGAATTGCTCATTTTATCAAGGTTTAACTTAGCAAATTGACCAATTATAAGATCTGTTTCTTTGCACCCGCGATTACAACTTTGGTAGAGCAGTTTTTTGAGCAATTGCTCTCTATTTTTAATATTCATGATTATGATCTTGCAAAAAAAATTAATGGTAATATTATTATCGACAACAGAAAAAAATCAAGATTAAATTACCTCTTGTTCTTCAATCATTTCATAGTCTTGAAATTAAGAACTGGTTCTCTTTATTTTCGTTAGTTACAAATTTTTATATTTTAGACAAATTTAGGTAAAATGAAACAGCTTAATTGCGCAAATTCTAAGCAAAACGAAACAGCTTTCGACACTGCTGTTTGGAATGATGTGAGTCGTGATTTAAAAGCACATTATGGAGATGATTTATATAAAAGCTGGTTAAGTAGGATCAGTTTTGAAGAAAAACAAGCTGATGGAACTTTAATATTATCTGCTCCAAGCAATTTTGTTAGAGACTGGATAAAATCAAATTATCTAGAAATAATTTCGAGATTATGGATACATCATGATCCTAATATTAAATATGTTGATATTATCACTAAAGAAGCAGAAGAAGAGCTTAAACCTGCAAATTCAAGTACTACTGTAGAAGTAATAAAGCCGAATTTTTTATCTGATAATGTTGATGAAGAGCTTGCATCTCTAGATCCAAGATTTACATTTGATAATTTTGTTGTAGGCTCGCCTAATGAACTTGCATATGCTGCTGCTATGGCTGTTGCTGAGTCAGATGAAGCTGTAGTTAAATCTAATCCACTCTTTTTATATGGTGGAGTAGGGCTAGGTAAAACACATTTAATGCATGCTATTGCGTGGCACTGTAAGGAAAAGAATCCAAAAAGAAAAGTACTCTATATGTCAGCTGAGAAGTTTATGTATAGATTTATTAAAGCGCTTCGTAGCAAGGATGTGATGTCATTTAAAGAAGAATTTCGTTCAGTTGACGTTTTGATGATTGATGATATTCAGTTCATTTGTGGTAAAGAAAGTACTCAAGAAGAATTTTTCCATACATTCAATGCTATTATTGATAATAATAAGCAAATGGTAATCTCATGTGATAGATCTCCAAGTGATTTAGATGGTGTTGAAGATAGAATTAGATCAAGGCTGGGCTGGGGCTTGGTGGCTGATGTACATAGCACGACTTATGAGCTTAGAGTTGGTATTTTGGAATCAAAGTTGGAAAAAATGGATATCAAGATTCCTCAGAATATAATTGATTTTTTAGCTTCTAAAATAACATCGAATGTCAGGGAATTAGAGGGAGCTCTTAATAAAGTTATAGCTCATTCTACACTTGTCGGTAGAGAAGTTACACTAGAAAGTACGCAAGATATATTAAGAGATTTATTGCGTTCTAATGAGCGCATTATTAATGTAGAAGAAATTCAGAAGAAAGTTGCAAGTAGATATAATATTAAGATTGCAGATATGTCTTCGGCAAGACGACTTAGGTCAATTGCAAGGCCAAGACAGATTGCGATGTATCTATCGAAAACTCTTACAGCTAAAAGCCTTGCTGAGATTGGTTCTAAATTTGGAAAAAAGGATCATACAACTGTTATGCATGCTATAAAGAGAATTGAAGAGTTGATAACAAGTGATGGTGACTTTCGTGAAGAAATTACTCTACTTACTCGTATTCTTCAGAGTTAGTTTATTGATAAATAAGGAAGTTTTATATGTCTGAAAATAAGAATTTTTTTGAAATAGTAGTTCAAACAAAAGATTTAGTACATGCGCTTAGTTTTGCAAGTTCAGTAGTTGAAAAAAGAAATGTAATGCAAGAGCTAAGTAATATTAAATTACTTGCCTCAAATGGAACACTTGAAATTGGTGCTACAGATATGGATTTATATTTGAATCAAAATATTGGAGCAGAAGTGGTTTCAGAAGGAGAAACAACAGTTTCTACTCAAACCTTATCTGATGTTGTGCGTAAGATTTCTGATACCGAGATAAGATTAAAGCAAATTCCAGATAGTGATAAGCTTGAAATTACAGGTTCGAATTGTCGTTTTGAATTACTAACACTTCCTGCTGTACAATTCCCTGCTATGGAAGATGTTGATTCTAAGAGTTCACTTAAAATTTCTTGCTCAGATTTTGCTAGAATTATTGAATATACAAATTTTGCTATGTCTAGTGAAGAGACAAGATATAATCTTAATGGAATTTACATGCATGTTAAGCAGGGTGAGTTTGCTGGTGTTGCAACTGATGGTCATAGACTATCAATTGCTTCAACTAAGCTAAAAGATAAAAGTGATGAGTTTGGTGTGATTGTGCCACGTAAATCTATTTCTGAGCTTTTAAAGATTGTAAAAGATACAAAATATGCTCAAGGAGATTTACAACTCTTTTTATCTAATACAAAGATAAAATTTGTTTGCGATAATTTAGTTATGATTTCAAAGCTTATTGACGGAACTTTTCCTGAATATTCGTCATTTATTCCAGAAGATAATGAAAATAAACTAACAATTAGTACTAAATTGCTAGCCAGCGCAATTGATCGCGTATCAACTGTGACAGTTGATAAGTTCCGTGCAGTAAAACTTTCTATTAATGATAAAGAAGTGTTTATTACTGCTTCTGGTGAAGCCAAAGGAGCTGCAAGTGAGACGCTCAAATTTTCTGAAGAAGGTGATAATTTTTGTAACTTTTCTGGAGGTGATGTGAGTATTGGATTTAATCCAAAATATATTAGTGATGTCTTAAGTGCACTTTCAGAAAATCAGGTAGATATATATTTCAAGGACGCTTTTTCACCAGTTTTAATCAAAACAACAGAAAATCCAAACGATAATTTTGTTGTTATGCCTGTGAAGGTTTAGTAGGTATTTTTATTTCATTCTTGTGTGGTCGGGAATCATATAACCAAGATTTTTTATCCAATGAAAAAATATAAATTGATTCCCAACTTAACGGCTATGCGTGTTGAGTTTTAGTAAAAGTATATATAAGACTTACTATTATCTTACTGGAACTAAGCTAGCTTTGAGAAGTATTATTATTCTTCTCCATCAACATCGCCTAAGTTATCACCAATTAGATCACTTTCTATATCACTAATCTCTAGTGAAATAGGCTCATCGTAATCATTTTTAATTGGCTCATCTTGAATAACTTCTTCTAAAAATCTTCTTAGTATTGGTAAGACAAAACCCATTTCTTCAAGAAGTACGAGTTCTCTGCTAATGTCAATAGCTTGATCAACATTTTGTGGATCTAAACCACTTAATCTTCTAACAATTATATGTATATCTCTATTAAAATTAGCCACTTCTATATCTGGTGCTCCAGCTGGACCAAATTGATCGTTATATATTGCTATGGGTAAGTGCTGATCTAATTTAGGTTGAGCTAAGACTAAAAGCTCTTGTAGGTCTATATCTTTACCGTGTTCTTCAATATAGAGTCTTCTTGTTTCAGATAGTATAAGTTCAAATAATACTGGTTTGAATTTGTCGAATACATTGCTCATTCTTTTTATTGCAGCAAAGAAAGTAATTTGCTCATTGCCAAGATTAACAACATCTGCTGCCCTTGCATGTTGCCATAACCTAGGCATAATATCTTCAATGTTAGCGTTACTACTATCTGCTAAATCATCTAAAATTTGTTGTACTAGTTCTATTCTAGTATGTTGATCTATTTCGGGTTGTTGTATGTGTGGTCTTTTCATGTTTAATATTAGTTAATTATTATGAAAAACGCATAATACTGTGTTAGTAAATAAAAATCAATAATAATATATTAATTTTTTGTTAGTCATTTTTTTAGTATAATCATATATATAATTCCGATTTATCTGGGGAGGAGAGTTATGGGAGAAAAAGAAGTTTCTGCTAAAGTTGCCCAAGAAGCAAGGTTTAGTGAGTATTTAAAGTTTTTTGAATTAGAGCCATACTATGGCAATTATGAATTATTAGAAAGTGCCTTTGCAGTTCAGTGTAGTGCCATGGTTAAATTTGCCAATCATTTATATCCTGAAAAGAGATTTACAGAAGAAGATGCTGTTGACTGTGTTTTGATTGTTCTTAATAGTCGAAATAGCAATGGTAAAAAAACTTTCCTACCTAAGCTATTTATGGAGCTTTATAATGAAATAGCATCAAGTCAAGATATTTCAAGTTCTGTTTTAGAGATAATCAAGAATGGATGGGGTATAATTACCGCTGAAGAACAGAATGATTTTAACAATACAGATTTGCTAGTTGGAGAAGTTTTAGATATATAGTTATCAGTTCTTGCTTAAAGATTATTGATTATTTTTGCTGAACTTCTTTCTTGTATTTCCTCAAAGCTAATGTCATTATGCTTTTTGACTAATGCTAAACCTTTTTCTGTTACGTCAAATACTCCAAGATCCGTAATAATGCGGTCTACAACATTTAAACCAGTTAAGGGCAGGGTGCATCCTTCTACTAGTTTAGGGTTACCATCTTTTGCATTATGAGTCATGAGCACGACAACTCGCTTGATATTTGCAACTAGGTCCATCGCTCCACCCATACCTTTAATCATTTTGCCCGGTACTGCCCAATTAGCAAGATCACCTTTTGTAGAAACTTGCAAAGCTCCTAAAATCGTTAGATCAATATGACTGCCCCTAATCATGGCAAATGAAGTTGCGCTATCAAAGTAACTACTCTCATCCAGTTCAGTTATTGTTTGTTTACCTGCATTGATTAAATCTGGATCTTCTTCTCCTTTATAAGGAAAAGGTCCCATTCCCAGCATACCATTTTCACTTTGAAAACTTACATTAATATTATCTGCAATATAATTAGGAATATTCGTAGGAATTCCAATACCAAGATTGATATGTTGTCCATCTTTTACTTCCATTTCTGCAGCTATTTTGCACATTTGATTTGTTGTCCAGGACATTATTTTGCTCCTCTTTCTCTTATTGTCACTTTTTCTATTCTTTTTTCGTAAGTTTTACCTTGAATTAGCCTGTTAACAAAGATAGATGGCGTATGGATATTATTAGGATCTAGCTTTCCATTTTCTATAATTTCTTCAACTTCAACAATTGTTAGTTTAGCCGCTGTTGCCATAACTGGATTAAAATTACGAGCAGTTTTATTATATATAATATTCCCATATTTATCGGCTTTATGCCCCTTAATTATTGCAAGATCAGCAAAGAGACCGTGTTCCATGATGTATTTCTTACCATTAAACTCTCTGATCTCTTTTCCTTCAGCCACAACAGTTCCTACTCCAGTTTTTGTATAGAAAGCTGGAATTCCTGCTCCCCCTGCACGTATACGCTCAGCAAGCGTCCCTTGAGGATTAAGCTCTAATTCTAATGTGCCATCTAAATACATTTTTTCAAAAGTTTTATTTTCTCCAACATATGAGGCAATCATCTTTTTAATTTGACCGTTTTTTAAAAGTAGTCCTAAGCCAAAATCATCTACTCCACAATTGTTACTTACAATTGTAAGGTCCTTAGCTCTAGATTTTTTAATAGCTGAGATTAGATTTTCCGGAATACCACAAAGACCAAATCCCCCAGCATGAATAAGCATTCCATCTGTTATAACATCTGCAATCGCATCATCTGCATCTTTATATATTTTTGTCATATTTATAGTTGTATTTCATATAATTATTTCGCTAGTCTATACATAACTCTACCTTATTTCAAATTCTACGTTTATATGGTAATATGTTTGTTGACTTATAGTGGTTTATTGTTTACCTATTGAAAAAAGAAATTTTATTATGCAGACAGAATTTATAATAAGGAAAATTAAGCCTGAAGAAATTGCATTGTTAGAAGATATTATTATGGATTCTTTGAGTATTTGGGGTTATTCATCTGAGGAGTTAGTTGGATTAAAAAAGAGATTAGAAATATCTTCTGAATTAACAAAAAAATCAGTAACTTATGTTGTGGAGTTAAATAAAGAGATTGTAGGTTTTTGGCTTCAAGAAATTAAAAGTGATTTGTCTGAGAATAGATTTTATATAAAACAAAATTTTATAAAAAAAGGTATTGGTTCCGCTTTGTGGCATAATGTATCTAGAAAATTAGCTAGTGATTATTCATTAGACTATATTACATTTATTAGTGATGCAAACGCTCAAGAGTTCTATGAAAAAATGGGAGCAGTAAAAATTGATGAAATACCTTCGTCTGTTTTGCACGGAACAAATGTGCCAATAATGAGATATAACTTGAAATAGATATTTAATATAAATGGATAAAAATGTACCAAACTATTTAACGATCCTGAGGATGATTGCAATTCCAATCATAATAATGTCGTTTTATTTTGATGATTCAAAATTTGCGCATAGATTGGGAGCAGTGATATTTGCACTTGCGAGTCTTACAGATTTTTTTGATGGATTTTTAGCAAGAAAATATAATTTAGTATCTAGTTTTGGTACAATGTTTGATCCTATAGCAGACAAGGTATTAGTTGGTTGTGTTTTGCTTATGCTTGTAAAATTTGGTAGGGCTGATGAAGTTCCTTGCTTATTAATCCTTTCTAGAGAATTTGTTGTTGCAGGTTTTCGTGAATTTTTAGCGCAAGTTAGAGTTAGCGTACCAGTTACATGGCTTGCAAAAACAAAAACATGTATACAAATGGTAGCAATGACAATGCTGTTACTTGGGTCAACAGGCTCTGGTATAGAATCTTTAGACCTTATAGGACATATTTGTCTATGGATTGCAGCTATTCTTACTGTAATAACTGGTTATTCATATCTTAAAGCTAGTATAAAATATATTTAAATTAAATGTGGGGGCACAAATGCTAAACTTCCTCAATAAGAAAAATTATGTAAATGGACAATGGATATCTTCTAGCCAAGAGCTTGCAGTTGATAATCCTGCCAATGGTAAAATCATAGGTCATGCACCGGATATCTCTGAAGAGCAATTAAGAGATGCTGTTGAGGTAACTGTAAATGCAGCAGAAGAGTGGAAAAATTCAACTATAGAACAGAGATATCAGGTCTTAAGAAAATGGCAAGAGCTTAACAAGAAGCATTTTAAGGAACTAGCGAACTTAATTACTTTAGAGCAAGGAAAGGTTACATCTGAAGCTCAAGGAGAATTAATTTATGGCGAAGCATTTATTGATTGGTTTGCATGTATTCTAAGGCCACATAGTAACTATAGTAGAGCTGGGTCTAGCATTGATCATAAAGTTGTAGTTGAGAAAGAGCCAATAGGTGCAGTTGCTGCTATTACACCATGGAATTTTCCATCTGCAATGATGACGCGTAAAATTGCTCCTGCTATTGCAGCTGGTTGTTCTATTATATTAAAACCTTCGGAGCTAACGCCTTTTTCAGCACTTGCACAAGCAAAACTCTTAGAAGATGCTGGATTACCTCCTGGTGTTTTAAACGTAGTAACATGTGATGCCAAATTATTCAGTGATGTTGTTTGCAATGATTTTAGGATTAGAAAATTGTCGTTTACAGGGTCTACTAGAGTAGGGAAGCTTCTATTTGAAAAGTCAGCAAAGACTGTAAAAAGACTATCAATGGAACTAGGTGGAAACGCTCCATACATTGTGTTTGCAGATTCAGATATAGATAAGACAACAGATGATTTAATTGGAATAAAACTGCGTTCTGGCGGTCAATCATGTACGTCTCCTAATCGTATTTTTATTGAAGATAAAATTTATAATAAATTTACTAAGCTCCTTACCGAGAAATTTAGTAAATGCAAAGCTGGAGATGGCTATAAAAAATCAAGCGATTTGGGACCTCTTATTAATGCTAATGCGGTTGAAAAAATTAATCTACTTTTGAGAGATGCAGAAAATCATGGAGCAAAAATTCTCTGTGGTGGCAATCACAGTGGAAATTTTGTAGAGCCAACTGTACTTAAAGATTGTCATGATGATATGAATATTTTTTCAAATGAAATTTTTGGACCTGTGCTTGCTTGTTATAGTTTTGAAAATGTTGAAGAAGTAGTAGCAAGGGCAAATAATACAGAATATGGTCTTCAATCATATTTATACTCAAAGGATATGAAACTCGCTAACTACATTGCATCTAAGCTAGATTTTGGCATGGTTTCAGTTAACTCATCACGCCCAGCGACAACTAATGCTCCTTTTGCTGGGAGAAAGGCATCTGGATTTGGAATAGAAGGCTCCCATGAGGGAATTGATGAATACTTGAACAGTAAGTATATTAATACAAATTATTGACACTTGTTAATACTTTGTGGTAGATTTATACTATATTTAAATAAACTTGCGAAGGAAATTTAATATGTCAAAAAGTAGAAAATATTCAGAAGTATTAAATGAGTCTGAATTTGGAACTCAGTTTTTAATTTATTTAGAAAAGCGTGTTTTAAATTCTCAAGCTGTTTGGGATAATATGACTGATGAATCTCTACTAGATGAATTTATTGCTAAATGCCAGTGGCTACAACATTATGCAAGAACTAAACTTGGAAAGACTGATGTAAGTATGGAAACTGCAGCTACTGTTGTTAATTCAAGTAAGGCTGGGAGTTTTTCTAAAGAGGTTAGTGAAAACATCTTTGATGGTTTTATGCATTTTATTGTTGCTAATGATACTAGGCCTCAAGTGCTTGATTCATTAATGACTACTTGGGTTGTACAAGGTAGAAGTCTAACTGAGCTTGATTCTAATAAAATTACTCCACTTCAGGCTTCAGTTTATACAAAGAATATGACATCTTTTGCTGCACTAGCAGCTAATGGTGTTGACATAACAGTTTTAGATGGTGATGGGCTTTCACCTCTTCATATCATTGTGAATAAGATTGAAGATGGATCTGCTGATATCTCATTGTTGGAAGCATGGAAGGATGCGGATTTGCCAACAGATATGGTTAGTGGTGAGTCGGCAAAAAAATGGGCAGGTAAAACTGCAATTGAATTTGCTGAAATGAAAGGTTTAGTTCAAGCTACAGGTGTTTTAGGCGGTGATGTAGAATTAGCAATTTTGAATTTAGATGAGCTATTTGCTATTCAAAAGGATCTCATAACTCAAAGTTATGCTATGAAAATGGCTTCTGATGTTCAAACTAGAGCAGTTGTTGAAATAGATACGCATAAATTATTATTGCACTACTTAGTTGATAATCGTGGTGAAATAAGTGTTGAGGTTTTTGCTAAATTTTTAGCTGATGAAGATTTAGGAATTAAGTTTAATATACTTTTTGGTGGAAAAACAGCATTGCAAAAATGTGTTGAGCTTGGTTACAATGATTGGGCGCTGGAACTTGCAAGAGCTGGAATTGGTACAGAAGTACTTGATAATGGTATAAATATTCAAAATTATTGTGTTTTATATGGTAATAGTGATTTGCTGGATCTGCTTGAAGCAGATCCTGAATTGGATGTTACAGCATTTGCAGTGCCAAAAAGACAATATGAAGTATCAAAAAATACAGCTCTTCCTCTAACACCTCTATTGCAAGCAGTTACTGGAGGTGAAGTAGATATGGTCGTAAAACTAGCAAAAGCAGGTTTTGGTACTACATCTCTTGATAACACAAATCATGTATTAAACTATGTTGGCAATTTTGGTGGTCTTAAAAAAATAGAAATGACTAAAGTGCTTGCTGCAGCAAAAATTGATGTTTCTGATGAAAAAGCAGAGAAGGCATTAGTTGGTGCACTTCATCCAAAAATTGATGCTGAATTTGTTGCTGTTCTTGTTGGAAAAGTTGGAGTTAATACAGAAGGTGCATTAAAATTATTTGCAACACATAAATTGCTTCCTCAGATTGAATGTCTAGTCATGAATGGAGCTAAAATAACTAGTGAGGTTGAAGAGATACTTACTACAAAGGGTATTGTTGAAGATGTTAGTATCTATGTTGAAGCAAGGGCAAAAATTGAAGATGAATTAGAATCTACTAAGCCAATGAGGCCGAAGGAGAAACTGAAATTTATCCTTTCTCAAATTGTAGAAGGTGCTTCAGTAGAAGATATGATAGAAGCTTATTTAGGATTTGATGGAATAGGCGAGCAATATATTAATGCATTTAAGAAATTCAAAGTAACTCAAGATGAAAAACCAGGAGTTTTCAAAAAACTATGTAAGATGTATAAAGTTGAAGTTTCAGTAATAGAAGAAGTTGATATCTCGGATTTACTTGTTGATCCTTATGAATCAAAAGTTGAAGAAGAGGTTGTTGTTGAGATTTCAGGTGAAGATGGTAGTGGAAGTTCTTAATTGATTGATAATTAGACTTAAATAAGTAATAAAAAAGGCTCTCGTAATATTTGAGAGCCTTTTTTATTACTGTTCACTAGAAATTAACTAATACATTTGCAAACATTGCTTGGCTACGGAAATTTTTACCATACATATAATCTCCACCTAGGCCAAATCTTAGGCCGTGTCGTGATATAAAATATAAATTACCACCGAAATTATAGCGCATTTTTGTAGGATGAACAAACTTAGCACTTACAAGCTGTACATTATCAGTAATAATTGAAATTACATCAGTTGAGTGGCTAATATTCATAACTCTTTCAACACCAAAATGAAACTCTGGTTCAATTTGTAGAGTTTTAAATGGAAAATTACGCTTAAAGCTCAACGATCCAAAAACTGACATCATTGATGCTTTCTTGTTTGGAATGTGAATCCGAATGTCACCTTGTTTATTCTTTTCCATGAAATCATAAATATCATAGCTTGTGTACGAAACTCTAGCTAATGGAGTGATTTGCGTCTTGTTGGAAATATATTTATAAACCCCTTCAAGACTTGCACCGAAAATACTACCTCTTGTTTCACCTCTTATTGGTGAGTCTGCTAATATCGAATGTTTAATAAAAGAATGTCCATATTTTAGCTGGGTATTGATTGCAAAATCATTCCACATAGAAAATTCACCATATAATATTCCAGAATATAGCTTTGATTCTTGATAATTATTTATATTACTAAAGAAATCTGTATTTGAATCATTCATTGAGAAAGCAATACCACCTGTAACTTCACCTTTAAAATCAATATCAGTACCAAGGACAAAGCCTTGTTGTTTGTTTTCAAACCTAGCATTATCTTGAGCATGTCCATCTTGAATAGTTTTCGATCCAAAAATTTTCAACCATATCCCTTTTTCAATAATATTTGGATTATCACCAGCAGCAACTGCAATTGCAGAAGGTTTGAAAAGCCCATCAAGCCTATTAGCAATTATACCAGTAATTGCGTCGATAGAATCAATTGCATAACTTCCTATATTTTTTACATAATGCTCCGCTGCAACTTTTACACTATCCTTAACCTTACGAGGAGGACCTCCGCTACTATCAACTGTTCTTGAGCTTATATCTCTATCATTATCTTTTTTTGTTATAATAGATTCTTTTTTATTCATATTTGGATAGCTAGAGCTAGATGACACACTCGACATACTAGTTGAAGTTGTAATAGCAGTATCTGCTGCAATTTTTCTGGAGGATAAAATCGGCGCTGGACTTGTTATAGCAGTTGAATTATTTCCTGGTGCTATTGTTATATTAGGAGCTGTTGTATCTGCTGCTATTTTTCTAGGAGCTAAAATTGGTGCTGGATTTGTTATAGCAGTTGAATTACTTCCTGGTGCTATTGTTATATTAGGAGCTGTTGTATCAGCTGCTATTTTCCTAGGAGCTAAAATTGGTGCTGGATTTGTTATAGCAGTTGAATTATTTCCTGGTGCTATTGTTATATTAGAAGCTGTTGTATCAGCTGCTATTTTCCTAGGAGCTAAAATTGGTGCTGGATTTGCTATAGCAGTTGAATTATTTCCTGGTGCTATTGTTATATTAGAAGCTGTTGTATCTGCTGCTATTTTTCTAGGAGCTAAAATTGGTGCTGGA
>JALZUG010000075.1 GCA_023301685.1 Rickettsiaceae bacterium | reverse complement strand
GGCTAAGGGCTATAGAGGCAGAGCTAATAACTGTTTCAGAGTAGCAATCGAAAGAGTCGAGAAAGCTCTACAATACGCTTATCGTGATAGAAGAAATCGTAAGCGTGATTTCAGAGGTCTTTGGATTCAAAGAATTAATGCTGCTGCTCGCCAGCACGGTATGGTTTACTCAACATTTATTGGCGGAATGAAAAAAGCTGGTATTGAAGTAGATCGTAAAATGCTTGCAGAAATCGCAGTAAGCAACCCAGAAAGCTTTGCTCATATCGTAGAGCAGATCAAAAAAGCTGGATAATTAAATTATACCTTTACCCAAATTATTTTAAAAAAGAGCGAGGCTTGGTTTCGCTCTTTTTTTTATTTTTAGGTGCTCAGTTCAATCAGGCCAAATAATATTTGAATCTCTAAATTGACAATTTAGTTTACAATTCAATAATCTCTTCATAACCTCTTAATATAGTTGTTTTTTATTTATGGGGTGCAAGTAAGATGTCAAGTAATTCTACCAACACGGGTGGTAACGGTTTAAGTGCAGAAAATGTTGTTAGCATTGTCGGTATGGGGGTGTCATTATGCCTATCTTTTATAACATTCTTAACAGTAATATTAACATGCACATATGTAGTTATAAAATCTAAGTTTAGAGATAAGCAAGATACAAATATAAACATATCAACTAAGACAACAAAAGATGGAGGTACGGAATCAATTCTACAAATTGGCTTAAAAAATAATGAATCATATACATTGAATGCCAAAAAATTTGATAATAAGAAAGAGAAAGATAAGAAGGTTAGTGAAAAAAAAGATGAAAGTAATGATGATGATTTAAATGGTGTATTAAATAATAATCATAAAGGGGATCATATCATTGCAGATACACGAATTACAGCAATTGATGGTGCATATAGGACGTTCCTTAAAACACAGCAAATTCAGGCATTAAAACAAGATGGGTTAAATAAAGCGCCTTTAGATGTGTCTATATTAAAATTAAAACCAAAAGAAGGTGAGAAGCAAGAAGAGATATTAGTGAACATAGAGAGTAATGATTTTCAACCTGAATTACTTGGGAACTTAACTATCGACGATCAAGTTGAAAATTGAGCAGTTCTGGATATTTTGAACATGTACTAGCCGATAGTTCCATATAACAGGATTACCTATATTATTTTGCTGGATTTGTTAGGCGGCATAATGTAGAATGTCGTAAATTATTCTATAGATACAAAGCAAAATAATATTCAAATGCAACTATTTCCCTTGAGATTACTTCCGGCAAAGCCAGAATTTGACTTCATGAAAATCAAAAAGATCAGCTACGGTTTGTCCTTATTGATGCTACTGATAAGTTTCGTATGGATTGGTATGCATAAATTTAATTTTGGTATTGATTTTATCGGTGGGATTAGCATGGAAGTAAGGACGGATCAAGAACCGGACCTAGCACAGATGCGAGAAGTCCTAGGAGGCCTTGAGATTGGTGAAGTTGTACTGCAGAATTTCGGTACATCAAAGGACTTATCCATAAGGGTTGGTGTGAGTGATGAAGAAAAATTGATGGAGAATATCACTCTAATTAAGCAAACTTTAGCTGATAAATTTCCATATGAATTTGAGTATCGTAAAGTTGACTTTGTTGGTCCACAAGTTGGAGAGCAGATGATTCGCTCAGGTGTGATGGCAATGATCTTAGCATTTATTGCAATAATGCTCTATATATGGATAAGGTTTGAATGGCATTTTGGACTTGGCGTATTGCTAGCTTTAATCCATGACGTTATTTTAAGCTTAGGTTTTATGAGTATTACAGATTATGACTTTAACCTAAGTACAATTGCAGCAATTTTAACAGTGATTGGTTATTCGGTGAATGATTCAGTGGTTATTTACGATAGGATTCGTGAAAATCTTCGTAAATATAGTAGAAAATCGGTAAATGAAATTATCAATTTAAGTATTAATGAAACTCTATCTAGAACTACTATTACAGCATTGACAACTTTGCTTGCAAATCTTGCATTAATAATCCTAGGTGGAGAGGCAATTCGTAGCTTCAGTGTTTTGGTTTTTGTTGGGATATTTATTGGTACTTATTCGTCTATTTTTATTTCTGCACCAATATTGACTTTATTTAATTTTAAAAAATTTAAAGAGTAGTTTTATGAGAATTTCTGCAAACGAAATTAAAATTGGTAATGTTTTAGATTATAAAGATGAGCTTTGGCAGGTCGCTAAGAATCCTGATCATACAAAACCTGGTAAGGGTGGCGCCTATGTACAAGTAGAAATGAAAAATTTGCGTACAGGAACAAAGTTAAATCAGAGATTCAGTTCGACGGATAGCGTTGAAAAAGCATTTCTAGAGCGTCAAAAAATGCAATATTTGTATGCTGAAGATAATCATTTAGTTTTCATGGATCCAAATTCTTTTGAGCAAATGATGCTTGATAAGGAATTGATGGGCGAAAAACTATCTCTACTTACAGATGGTATGGATTTAGAGGTAGAGTTTTATAAAGAAACACCATTGAGTATAAAATTACCTGCAAATCTTATTGTTGAGGTTGCTGAAACTGACCCAGTTATAAAAGGGTCAACTGTTACTTCATCATATAAGCCTGCATTGCTTACTAACGGTCTGAAAGTTATGGTTCCTCCTTATCTTGTAAGTGGTGAGAAGATCGTCATTAAGTCTGAAGATTTGACATTTGTAGAAAGGGCAAAATAATGCAAGGAGATACTAGTTTAGTAGTTGACGCAATAAGGCGTGCTTCGAGATCATTACAAAGAGATTTTTTTGAATTAGAAAATCTGCAATCATCAGAAAAAGGCAATGCTACTTTCGTTCAGAAATCATGCGGTAAAGCTTTTCAAACTTTACACGATGCTTTAGGGAAATATTACAAGACTATAATATTTAATAGCGATGAAGTAGCATCTGCTAATTTTACCGGCCACGCTGTACTTGTTGAAACTCTTGATGGTCTGAGTAATTTTGGAAGATCATTACCGTATTTTGCTACTATGGTTACTATAGTTTCAAAAAGTGATGAGTTAAGTGCTGAAAGGGCTGTTATTAATTTTCCTGCCCTTGGGGAAATCTACTATGCTGAAAAAGGTAAAGGGGCATGGGTTGAGAGGCTTGCGTCTAATGTTACTGGAGCTACAAGAGCTAGAGTCTCTGGCTTTGGAAATGCCGATGAAATGATTATAGCTTCGTCAAATGACTTAATAGAATCAGCCAGATCTGTTTCATCCAATATTAGAATTTTTGATTCTTATACATATTCACTTGCGCAGGTTATTAGAGGGAAAATTGATGTTATGATTGCAAACCCTCGAGCTATTGCATTACCAGGAATTCAGTTATTTATGAAAGAAGCAGGTGGTGCATGTGGTATTGCTGGGGATAAACTTATCGCGTCAAACTTCAGACTACACGAAAAAATAAAGCAGCTTTTCTAGCAAAAATTGTTTTATCCTAGTGTGTTTTCTATTAAACTTAAAAAGATATAAGTTCTTTTAAAGAGAGAAGGTTTTTTATTTTAAAAATTTTATTTTCTTTTAGGCCTATATTAAAGATAATCTTTAAGTTAAAAAAATATCCTGGAGCTTGAGGCGAAGCTATGAAAAAATTTACGATAAACTGTGATTTTGGTGGGCAAATGTCACCTTTTACAATTTTTATTGGTAAGCCGGAAAAAGGGCATCATCCGTTGCACTTTCAGGCAGATTGGCTTTCAAAAGCTCGTGGTGGGATGATCCCTGGCGAGGTAATGGAGGCAGTCACACAACTTCAGGAACTTGCAGAAAAGAATGGAGTATCACTCGAAGAACTTTGTGTATATGCACTTGGATCTGACGAACAGCAAGCAGAACTTGAGTCAGCAGCAACAGAAGAAGCTGCTATTGCTCCAGCTGATGATGAGCAAGCTGCTGAAGAAGTTGATGCCGAATATGCTGGAGATGAGGAAGAGCACGAAAGACACGATGTTGATGATCATCATGAACATGGATTATCTGAGTCTGTAGAGGATATGGCATCTGAAGGTGGACATATTGAAGAAGATACGCCAGTAGATATTTCTTCTGACGAAAGTGATGTTGAAGCAGCAACTACAGAAGAAGATATTATTGAAGAGAAGTAGAATCTTCTTTTTTAGCAAAACTTAAAGTGGCAAACTGGCTATAGTATAGATTCATTTTTTATTTATACATAAGATATTGTGACTACAAAATACATGCACTTGTAGAGAAATTTTCAAATAACGCAAATCAACAAACCATTAATATAAAAACTGCTTAAGTGAGGTTATTAAGTGTTATTTGAATTATTATCATAATAATGTTAAAAAGCAGCAATAATCTTTGAATTTAAAAAATAGAATATAATATATGAATTTCAATATAGACATTGCCATTGTTGTTGGGTTTTTGATAATTAATCTTGCGGTTGGTCTATACTTTGGTAGGGGTGTTAAAAATATTAGCGATTATGCGCTTGGAGGGAGAAATTTTTCAACTGGCGCCTTAGTTGCTACTATAGTATCAACCTGGGTTAGTGGCAGTGGCTTTTTTATTATAATATCAAAAGTTTATTCAAATGGATTATCTTATTTAATATCAGATTTAGGATTCCTTCTTTCTCCTATTATTCTTTCTATTATTTTTATTCCCAGGATGGAATCATTCTTAGGAAAAAATTCGATAGCTGAGGCTATGGGAGAATTATATGGGAAAACAATTAGGATAGTTATTGCTATAGCCGGTGTCATAGGTTCTGCAGGATCAATTGCAATTCAATTTAATGTATTTGGTAATTTAGTTGGGTATTTTTTAGATATACCTGGAAATATAGCTATAATAGTAGCAGGAATAATTGCTACATTCTATTCTGCTGTAGGAGGAATAAAATCTGTAACATTTACAGATATAGTGCAATTTTTTGCCTTTGGATTCGTTATTCCCTTAATTGGAATAATTATTTGGGATCATTCTCATACTATAAATTTTTCACTTGAAGCTGGATTGCAGCATCCTAAGTTTAATATTCAGAATGTAACTAATGTAAATAATCCTGAATTTTGGAGCATGATTGCATTATTTCTATATTTTGCAATACCACACATGAAGCCTGCATGGTTTCAAAGAGTTTCAATAGGTTCTAACATTCAACAAGTACAAAAAGCTTTCATTATCTCCACATTTCTTCTGTTTATTATTATGCTGGCTATAGCTTGGATTCCATTTTTATTGTGGAATATAAATCCCGACTTAGAGCATAAACATCTGATAAGTTATATTATAGATAAATATTCATTTACAGGTTTTAAAGGGATTATTATTGCAGCAATTATAGCAATGGCAATGTCCACTGCAGACTCGTATATTAATGCATCATCGGTATTATTCTCCAATGATTTCTGTAAGCCACTTGGTATAGTCAATAAAGATGAATTATTGTTGTCAAGAGCGTTTGCTTTTGCTTTGGGAATGGGAGCAATTGTTTTAGCTTCAACAACTAATGATCTATTGAGTATAATGATTTTGGCTAATAGTTTTTACTTTCCAGTCGTTACACCCATATTAATTCTTACTATTTTAGGATTTCGAACATCTAGTAAAGTCATAATGTATTCTATGCTATCTGGCTTCATAACTATTGTAATATGGAAATATCTAGGACTACATAAAATCACTGGTGTTATGATAGCGATAATTGTTAATTTTATATGCTTGATTACAAGTCACTATATTTTTAAGCAACAAGGAGGATGGATAAATAGCAAAAAAACTTCCTATTATTTTACAATGAAGAACTTTTTGAAAAAGAAGTGCAAGGTATATTTTAAAAAATTTAGAAAGTTTAAACTTCTAACGTATATAAGGACAAGCTTTCCTACCGACGATTTTACATATATGGGACTTGGAATATACATCTTTATATTTACAATAACGACAATGTATTCAACACATATTCAATTATTAAAAGACAATGGCAGAATCATTTTATATGTATATCAAATTATGATGGTAAGTGGGATTGTACTTGCTATATACCCAATTTGGCCATCAAAAGTAAAGAAAGAGATAGTAGTACAAATAGCTTGGCCAATAGTAATATTTATAGAATTAATCTTTTTTAGTAGCTTTTTCGTAATGGTAAGTGATTTTGGGCATTTACAATTTGTAATATTTATTATTAATATATTGCTTGCTGTGATTTTGGTTGGGTGGCAATTGGGTTTTATTTTAATTTTATTAGGGTTTTATTGTAGTATAGAGTTCTATAAATATTACGCTAATGTTACAACAATTGATATATCAATGGGTTCTCCGGAATTTGCCTTTACTTATAGTTTAGTCCTTTTAGCAATTATTATCGCCATTTTCCTCAAACCAAAACAAGATCATCAAGAGGCAACGGAGGCAAAGGTAGATACATTAGAAACAGAAGTATCAGACCTAAATGAAAAAGTAGTGCATTACTCGGAGCGGATATCGGATCAGGAGAAAGAGATAGAAAGGTTGGGGGCAACGGCTCAGAGGATAATTAATAATGTAAATCATGAGCTACGTCTGCCGGTTGGTAATGTAATGAATTTTGCAGAGATGTTAAATGATGGTTTGGGTAAGTTTAATGAAGAGCAATTAAAAAGCCTTTCAGATGAAGTGTATAAGAACTCAAATCGCCTTTCTTCAATGATAATGAATATGCTAGATCTTGCGACATTAAATGCAAAGAAGCTAGAGCTAGATAAAAAGATGATTAATCTAGGAGAGCTAGTGGAAGATAGGATCAACAATTGCCGGAAGATATATTTGGATGACAAGAAGATAGATTTTGTGATGAAGATACATCCAGAGATATTGATTTTAATAGATCCGAACTATATGAGGCAGGTAGTAGATAATCTAGTGATAAATGCAATTAAGTTTAGTAGTGAAGGCATAATACGAGTTGAGCTATTGAAGAAAGGTAGCTTAATCGAATTTACAATAAAAGATAATGGAATAGGAATTCCCAAAGAAGAATTATACGATATCTTCACGCCATTTAAGATGGGTTCAAATACTGAGTCAAAGGCTGAAGGTAGAGGTGTAGGACTAGCGCTATGCAAAACTGCCATTGAAGCCCACGGCGGTACAATAACTGCAGAAAGCAGCGGTGTTGGAGCTGTGTTTAGGTTTGTTTTGAAGTGAAGTTATTGTAAATTGTTTATATTTATTATATAAACAATTTACAATTATTAAGGAGTTTTTAGATTATGTCCAAGAAAAACCAGGTCCAAGAAAAGGTACAAAGAATTCAAAAAGGCGTTAGAGATGAGTACGGCTGGGCACCAATGCACTTAGCTGCAAGTGCTGGTGAAGTAATGACAGTTGTTTCTCTTGCTGGTCAAGGTGCAGATGTAAACATGCTTATAGAATCTGGTGATGGATTTAATGGGATGACTCCTGCGATTTTAGCGGTTCAAGGAGGGCATGTTGAAACCCTATTAGCCCTTGCAAGGCTTGATGCTGATTTAGATATCAAAGTTAATGGTATGAGTGCAGCTATGTTTGCTATTCAGCATAAGACAAAATCTATATCTCTTACCAAAACCCTTATAGGTATGGGAGCAGATGTTTCACTTTTAACAGGGGCGGTAGATAAGCATGGGGTAGAAATTTTGTCTCAATTGGGTGTAGAGCAATTTGCTGAAGAGTTGGGTGATATTCTTACTAACCCTGAAGAGGTGAAATCACAATACGCATTAGAGCATAATGTGGCGCCAATTATTTTTAAAAATGTAAGTGGTAAAGAAGAAAGCCTTGATGTAGTAGAAGAAATAGATATTGGTAAAGCTTTCACTGAATGTGATATTGATACTGTTGTTGAGTACGTAAAAGATTCTTCAATTCTAGAAAAGGATAAATATGGTGCTAATTTATTTGTGGCAGCTGCTGCTCAAAGATCTGTAGAATATACTAAGATGATGGTTGCACTTATTCAAGCTGGCTATGATATATCAAGAGCAGATGGTGACGGACTTCCGGCGTATGAGCGTTTAAAAGCGCTAGATGCAGCAAGTGGGGTTGCTTTATGTTTACTTGGTGCAAATGCTGATATATCTGAGCAAATTAATGCTATTGGTGAAGATGGAATGAATGATGTTCATCGAGCCATTATTGCAGGAAAAGAGCAAACACTAAGTGTTCTGTTGGCTTGTGGTGGTGATGCTAATTTACCAATGAGTGATGGTACGCTGCCAATGACATTGGTAATGAAATCTAAAGTCAATATGTCTGAAATGTTCTATATTTTAGTAAAAAATGGAACGGATGTTAGTAGTTACGACATGCAAGCTGTGGAGAAGTTCGCAGAGAGTGGGATAGTTATTGATCCAGAAACTGTTAAATATTTGAAGGCAGCAAGGTCTGACAACTTATTTGATTCTGAAATGGAAGCTTTAATTACAGATAAAGCGTTCTGGCAGAAGGTGCCTTTATTAGACTTAGAACAAGTTTCTGTACTAATAACTAAATTCATGAATGGACAAACAATTGATATCGATCAAATGTTAGCTCCAAAGATATCTAAAATAGTATATGAAATTCTTAGGGACATTGGTGATTCAGTAGAGCAAGATGATGAAGATGTTAAGGTCATTGCGGATACAAATGACAGTCCTGACGACGTGTAGTATAAAAAATATACGATTTATTTAGGTGCAAGCATTGTTAAATTGGTTATGTTGCGCTCTAATTCTATAGACAAGATTGAGCTAGGTCAAAAGTATACTGTTTGCCAAATGGTTGGACTAACTGCTTGAGTAAAATAGTCATTAGTTTGTTTAAAATCTATACTCTTTGTCGCAAAATATCAAGATGCTGATAGCTTATTGTTACTATTTTCTAGTAAAGATCTCCATAAGTATACATAAAAAAAGAGGCGCTGGGGGGCGCCTCTTTAGCCGTTAAATAAACATATTGCTTATTTAAACAACATTCACTAATTTATGATTTCTTTTTGATAGGAATTCCACCTTGCCTTCAGTCAGAGCAAACAAAGTATGATCTTTACCCTTTCCTACGTTTCTACCAGGGCGGATTTTTGTACCACGCTGACGTACAATGATGTTACCAGGGATTACTCCTTGTCCATCACCTTTTTTTGTTCCTAGTCTACGGCCGGCCGAGTCACGACCATTTTTGGAACTACCACCGGCTTTCTTGGTTGCCATATTTGCCTACCTTATTTCTTTACAATATCTAAAATTTTAAGTTCAGTCAGAGATTGTCTATGACCGCTTTTACGACGATAATTTTGACGTCTTTTCTTCTTGAAGATAATAATTTTATCATCTCTAAATTGGTTTGTAATTTCAGCAGTCACTTTTGCACCTTTTACAATCGGTGTACCAATGAAAGAAGCTTTTGAAGACTCACCTAGCATTAAAACCTGATCTAGTTCAACTTTGCTACCCAAAGTGCCTTCGATTTTTTCAACTTTAATTACGCTGTTTCTAGCAACTTTATACTGCTTTCCACCTGTTTTTACAACTGCGAACATATTAGGAAAATCTCATATAATATTTAAATAATCGATAGACAGTATATACTTTATTTGCCTTAAGTCAATAGTATTTCTTGCAAATATCAAGCAGTTTTTATTTATTTATTTTGTATCAATTTATAATTTTCTTTTGAGCAATGATTTGGTACATATGCCTATATTGATCAGATTTCCATGATTCACTAGATTTTTTGTCATATTCTATAATTTCATGCCAATAGATTATTTGATAGTTTTTGAATAAATTTTCTGTTTCTTTGCGGCTTAATCTAAAAATTGAGGGAGATTTCTTACTTCTTTTTGTATAATGCTTTTTGCCAAAGAATGTACCAACAAAGTAGCCTCCTGGTCGGATTGCTTTATGTATTCTTTGCCAAAAATCTGGAAATTTTTGTTTTGACATGAATGGTAGTGTTTTCCAGGCTATAATAGCGTCGCTTTTAGGGAGATCTTTAATGTTCTCGAACTTAGCTAAGGTTGTTATTAGTTTACCCTTTTCTATATAATAACGAAAACGATAGTTAGTTATGTCAATAGATTCTGGATCCGCATCATATGCATAAATATTAAAGTTCTTTTTTATCAAATCCTTTATATTGACTCCAGCTCCCGCTCCTAAGTCCAGTATAGTTCCAATATTATTATCTTTTTGTAATAAACTATCTGTCTTGTGAATAAATTTGTGAGGTGATTGATTTATAGTTTCTTTAAAATAATTTGACCAAACACCTCTTTGATTTAAATTGTTGTTAGTTAAGGGGTGATTTTTTTGACAGCTGATTAGAAAACACGATGCAGCTATTATTAATATTAGTTTGTTCATAGTATTTGATAATAAAGATATTGTGAGCTTGGTATATGCGAGAAGTACTAGTTACGATAGTATATTCACTATGTTCCTCTGCCTCCACTATTGTTACGCCCAACTTGATTTTTATGAGTCTGCTTTGGCGGAGAGCTGGTAGTTGTCGTTCTTGCTTTTTGACCTTTTCCGATATGTAGAGCATTTTTAATTTTTTGCCATACAGTTTCCTTGAATTTAGGAACAGAAATAGTTTCTTTTCCCTCCATTACTTTATCTACTGCATTATCAAGTTTCGATGGATTGAATTTTCCTATTCCAACTATTTTATCGGGTTGTGCAATTTTATTGATTTTTCCAGTACCAATTTCTTGGTAGCAATTTTCCATCATTTTTTTGCGTATGTCATCTGCGGTTTCACTAAAGCCTGCGTTTTCGAACGCCTCTATGCCTTCTTGATACTCTTTTATTACGCTAGGGTGGACCTTTGGTGTAAATTCTTTACCAGTATTTTCTACTTCTATTCTTGCTTCTTGAGGAATAGATTCCATAATTTCTTCCCTGTGAGTTAGATCTTGAAATTCTGTGTCAGAAATTAAACCCTGAGAATGTGCGTCCTTAAAAGCGGCTTCTAGATGTTCTTGGATTTCCTTTTTTGGTATACCATTTGGATTACCCATATAGCTTTCTACAAGAGTATTCATGCGTTCATCAATTAGTTGTTCTACAGGATTACTGTCTTCGATACTCATATTTACCTTTCAACTTTTTGTATATAATTTATTTTAGTATGAAAAAATTATATAGTCTCTGGTATTTCCGTATAGCCATTTATAAATTGTTGAAAGCGAGGATTTTCAGCTTCGTCTATATCATTAATTTTGCCATTCCAGACGATTTTGCCTTCGAGTAAGAATGCTACTTCTTTTGCTATTTTACGCGCACTTTGCATATCATGTGTAATAGTTATTGTAGTAGCGCCAAGTTCATCGCGGACTTTTATGATTAGATCATTAATTACATTTGACATGATGGGGTCCAAACCAGTTGTTGGTTCATCAAAGAAGATCACCTTTGGATCTGTTGCAACAGCTCTTGCAAGAGCAACTCTTTTTTGCATGCCACCTGATAATTCAGATGGAAATAGATCGAGTATACGTTCTTCTAGCCCCACTGATCGGAGCTTTTTACAGGCTAAATCACGAGCATCTTTCTTATTTAGCGAGAGCTTTTTTTGTGCAAAGAAAGTTATATTATCCTGAACATTCAATGAATCAAATAATGCTCCTGCTTGGAATAGATAGCCGCAGCTTTCTAGCATTTTAAGCCTTTCTTTATTTGTAAAGTTTATTGACTCAGCGCCATTGAATAATATGCTGCCAGTATCCGGTGTTAGTAAGCCAACTATTGACTTAATTAAAACCGATTTCCCACTTCCTGATCCACCAAGAATTACTAAAGAACTATCCTTTTTGACGTCTAAATCTACTCCTTGGAGAACATGGTGAGTTCCAAATGATTTGTTTAAGTCTCGTATTTTAAATTTTAGATTGTCTGCCATTAGCTAAAGAATATTTCTGTTATTAAATAATTGCTGATTAGAATTAATATTGATGAGCTAACAACTGCTGCAGTTGTTGCATTACCTACTCCTTTAGCTCCTTTATCAGAATAATAGCCATGATAGCAACTCATAATAGAGATGATAAAACCAAATGCTGCTGCTTTTACTAGGCCAGATATAACATCAATTGATTCTAGATATTCTACAGTACTAATTATATAACTACTACTATTAAAACCAAGTTTATGAGTACTGACTAAATACCCACCCATAACTCCAATGATATCACCAATTAGTACAAGCAATGGAAGAGTAATAACTGCAGCGAATACTCTAGGAGCTACAAGGTATTTTATAGAATCTGTTGATAAAGCATAAAGGGCATCAATTTGTTCAGTCACCCGCATTGTTCCAATTTCTGCAGCAATTGAAGCGCCAACACGACCGGCTACCATTAAGCCTGCAAGAACAGGGCCTAGCTCTCTGGTAATTGAAAGCACAACTACAGTTGCAATAGAACTCTCGGCAGAAAAACGCGAGAATCCAGTGTAGCTTTGCAAAGCAAGTACTGCTCCTGAGAAAAAGGCTGTCATAGCAACGACTGGTAAAGAGTAA
Source organism: Rickettsiaceae bacterium (assembly GCA_023301685.1). Lineage (GTDB taxonomy): Bacteria > Pseudomonadota > Alphaproteobacteria > Rickettsiales > Rickettsiaceae > Megaera_A. The sequence continues at coordinate 13,135 of JALZUG010000075.1, read as the reverse complement.
TAGCCAATTACAACAAATTGACGGAGTATGAGGCCAAAATAATAAGGTCTTTTAGTGAAGCTCAATATAGTTTTTGCTATGAAGATCGATAATACTCCAAGGTTTCTCATGGAGTCGATTGTTTTGTTACCTAGACTTTGAATTGCTGAAAGCATGTTTTAAATATATCCAATTAATAAGATCAACTATATATTCTTTCGTACCTTGAGCCAAGAGAAGTTAGAATTTCATAGCCATTGGTAGTACATAATTTAGCAATTTTATCAGCAGTTAGATTCTCACCTAGTAGCTCAACTTTTTGTCCAAGGTGTAGTAGGTTGCTTGGTATACCAGAGATATCAATAATTGTTAAATCCATTGAAATTCTGCCGATTATCGGTGCTTCATACTCTCCAATTATAACTTTTCCTTTGTTGCTAAAATGTCTTAAAAATCCATCTGCATAACCAACTGGAATAGTTGCAATTGCGCAACTTTTTTTACTAGTGTTAGTATATGTTCCGTTATAACCAACTGTTTCCCCAGGTAGTAGAGTATTTATTTGTATTATTGGTGCAAATAATGAAGCTACTGGTTTAATAACAGAATTATTCATGTATGGGGTTGGGTCGATACCGTAAATAGCAGCTCCCGGTCTTGTAAGATCAAAATGATAATCAGGACCCAAGAATATGCCACTAGAATTTGCTAAGCTTTTTGCAGAGTTTGTAAATTTCTTGCTTAATTTATTGAAGCGTTCTAACTGGGTTTTATTGCGATTTGAGTCAATATCCTCAGCAGAAGTTAAATGACTAATTACACATAAAATATCAAGGTTTTTTGTATGAGAGTCCAAGTTTAGTTCTGTAATCTCAGATTCTTGCATTCCAAGCCTATGCATGCCAGTGTCAATATGTATCATGCAAGGAAGATTACGTTTTAAATTACTTGCATATTCCTGCCATATTTTGATTTGTTCTAGGTGATTTAATACTGGTACTAGACCATATTGTAAAAAAGCTTCTACTTCATTATGGAATACACCGTGAAAAACATAAATATTAGCATCGCCACCTATAATTGATCTCAGTTCTATACCTTCTTCGCAATTAGCTACAAAAAAGTGCTTACATCCTGAGTTTAGTAATATTGGCGCTACTTTATGTATACCTAAACCATAAGCATCTGCTTTAACTGCAGCTCCAGCATCCGAATTAGGGCAAGCTTTTTTTAGTTCTTCAAAATTATGTTGAAGATTTTTCAGATTTATTTTTAGTGTAGGCTTGGAGCTCTGCATTTTAGTTCCTGTTATTTTTATAATATTCTATAAGCTTTTGTCTGATTTCTGGAATAACAAAAGCTGAAATATCACCATCCATACTTGCTATTTCCTTAACAAGCCTTGAAGAAATAAATTGATTTTTTTCAGATGCAGGCAGAAATATGGTTTCAATTGTTTCATCAAGTCTAGAATTCATGCAAGCCATTTGAAACTCGTATTCAAAATCTGATACTGCGCGAAGGCCTCTTACAATGAATTTTGCATTAACTGAGCTGGCAAATTTCGTTAGTAATCCATCAAATTTCATAACCTCAACATTAGAAGCTATATCATATTTGTTAAGATAGATATTGGCCATGAAGCATCTATCGTCTATAGAAAACATAGGGTTTTTACCTGCATTTTCTGATATTGCAAGTATTAGAGTATCTGTAATTTTGCTTGCTCGCGCTATTATATCTGCATGCCCATTTGTAATTGGATCAAAAGTTCCGGGATATATTCCTATAATTTTATTAGTCATAATCTTAGATACTGTTAGTTATAAGCCATTCTTTCCTTTTAAGACTATAAGACAAAACATCAGGCCAGTAAATTGTTAACTAGATATTTTCTAGTTAATTGACTCAAGAAGTGATTTAATATTTAATCTAAAGTCAAGTAACTTGCGCAAATAATAAAAGACTGATTGCAAAATCGTAAAAATTTCTTTAAAATGAGCGCGCGTAAAATTAAGTAACATTACCTAATAAATGTTTGATATATTAAAGAAAATAACGGATTACGGAGATATAGCATTAGCGTGTTCTGTCGTTGGTATTCTAATGGTTTTGCTTTTTCCAATTCCAACAAGTTTACTAGATTTTCTACTAGCGTTTTCTATAGGTTCTGCTTTTGTCATACTTATGACAACATTATTTATTCTCAAGCCCCTTGATTTGAGTGTATTTCCTACAATTCTACTTGTTACCACTCTTTTGAGGCTTTCTCTTAATATAGCATCAACTAGATTGATTCTATCAAAAGGACATAATGGCTCTGACGCTGCGGGTGATGTTATCGAGGCTTTTGGTGGCTTTGTAATGCAAGGAAATGTTGTAATAGGGATGATAGTATTCCTTATTCTGACATTAATTAACTTTATTGTTATTACCAAAGGTTCTGGGCGTATTGCCGAGGTTGCAGCAAGGTTTAGTCTTGATGCTATGCCTGGTAAGCAGATGGCTATTGATGCAGATTTGGCAGCAGGGCTAATTGATGAGAAATCAGCAAAATCTAGACGAAAAGAATTGGAAGATGAGAGTACATTTTTTGGTGCTATGGATGGTGCTAACAAATTTGTACGTGGAGATGCTATTGCTGGCTTGATTATTACTTTCATTAATTTGATTGGCGGTATGGTTGTTGGCATATTACAGAAAGGCTTAACTTTCGATGTAGCGGTTCAGACATATACAATTCTTACAATTGGTGATGGCCTTGTTTCACAAATTCCTTCTTTAATCATCTCAATGTCGGCAGGTTTACTTGTAACTAAAGCTGGTGCATCAGGTACAACTGACAAGCTCATTTTTGGTCAGCTAGGAAAATATCCTCAAGCACTGATGATGACATCTATTGTTACTGGTCTTATGGCATTCCTACCGGGACTACCATTTATTCCTTTTGCAATTATTTCTGGCGTTATCGGTGGTGCAGCATATGGAATTTACAATACGAATAATCAAGAAGGCATGGCAGCCAGTTATGGTGCTTCTGGTGGAACGCCCGCTATGGCTGGCAGTGTGGGTGAGGGGGAAGCGGCAGATACTGGTGAAGATTCTGAGAAAATATCGGATGTATTGCAGATTGATCTGATCAGATTGGAGATTGGTTATGGTTTAATGCCTATAGTAAGTAACAATAATGGACATAACCTGACTGAACAAATAAAAGGTCTTAGAAAACAAATTGTGCAAGAGTATGGTTTTGTTATGCCAGCAGTTCGTATCCAAGATAATATTCAGCTTGATACGGATACATATGTAATTAAGATTAAGGAACTTGAAGCCGGTAGGGGAGTTGTACGCCCAGGAAAATTAATGATTATGGATCCACAAGGAAGTGATGTAGACATCCCAGGTGAAAGTACTAAAGAGCCGGCATTTGGACTACCAGCAAAATGGATTGATGAAAGTTATAAAGAAGAAGCGCTATTCAATAATTGTACTGTTGTTGACCCATCGACAGTTATAACTACACATTTAACAGAACAAATCAAAGAAAATATAACAGATTTACTTTCATACAGTGAAACACAGAAATTACTTGATAAGCTAGCTGATGAACATAAGCAGTTAGTAAAAGACGTCATCCCAGATATTGTTTCAGTAGCTACATTACAAAAAGTGTTGCAGAATTTATTATCAGAAATGATTTCCATTAGGGATTTACCAAATATCCTAGAATCTATTGCAGATGCAGCAAGAGCAAATAAGAATTTAATGGCTATGACAGAAGCTGTAAGAGTGCAGCTATCACGCCAAATTTGTCATCATAATACAAATCGTGAAGGGTTTATTCCAATCGTTGCACTTTCTCCAGAATGGGAACGCGTATTTATCGAGAGCTTAGTTGATGATGGTAGTGGTGATAAGCAATTATCAATGCAGCCTTCAAAACTGCAAGAATTTGTAAAAAGTGTAAAGAAAGCATTTGATGATCAAGCAATTAAAGGGCATATTCCAGTGCTACTAACAAGTGCTTACACAAGGCCATATGTTCGCTCAGTGGTGGAGAGATTTAGGCCTGCAACTGTCGTTATGTCGCAGAATGAAATTCATTATAAAGCTAAGATACGTACCCTTGATTCTATATAGTTTGAAATGATTGACACTATACTTCAACTATTTGTGGGGATTGTAATTTGCCTTTTTTAGGGTATGTTCCAGCTTGCTTTTCCAATTTTACAAAGTAGAGTACGCCTACTAAGAAACTTAACGTAGTTGGCAGAGAAATAGTTAAAATTCCATAATTTACAAAAAACTTTACAGCATAAACCAGTCCAAATGAAGTTACTATATAGAGTAATACATGTGCAGCTGCGGTTATAAAGCTAGCGTATCTAAACTTTTGAATACTGGGAAATGCATCAAGAATACAGTTTTTGCAGGGATTGTTGAATTGCCAAAAACTACGCCAAAAAATTGTATTACGAAAATAGTTGAAGCAGAATTGGCATTGTAGATCAACCATGAGACCATGCAAATGAATGGTATATATATGGCTAGCTTTGCTTTTAAGATAATTAATGGGTGAATTATTCTAGTTAACCATATAAATATAAATAACCCAGATAAGTTAAATAGAGACAAAATTAGATTATGGTTAATTAAAGCTTCTTTAGTATAGACAAATTGATTTTTGAGGATGCCACCGCAATATACATAAGAAAAATAAAAGCAAAATGGCCATCCGCAAAACACTAGAAAATACGCTAGAGTAGTCTTGTTACAGACTTTTTCGTCAACGAATTTATTAAGAGAAAGAAGTAAATCTACTGCCCGTGATAGCCCCTTTTGTTTAGAATTCATAATTGCTTTTTTCATTTTTCGATTTGCATCAGCAAATTCTGAAGATTCTCTTAGAGTAACTCTTGCAACTGAGCCAATTAATGCAATTAGTGCTCCAATCCAGAAGATTATTCTCCAGTTGATTTCAAGTGCTAATACTACTCTTGCAACTATTAACGAAACTACCATGCCAACAACTCCAGCAAAGCCAATAAAACCTACAGCGCTATATCTTAGTGGTGGTTTTATCATTTCTGCAGTATACAAGCTCAGCTCCAATAGATTCACCAATTGAAGACATGCCTTGGAGGCCTCTACAAATCGTTATTACCCAAGAAGCGGTTATGCCAATCTGAGCGTGTAGGTACATTGGCCATAATTAAACATGAGATTGCCATTATTATTGTAGTTAAAATAACAGTATGCTTACGTCCAACCTTGTCTCCAATATAACCAAATAGTATTGCGCCAACCGGTTTTAGTGCAAAAGTTGAAAATGCAAAGGCAGATAGTAGAGAATTTGTGAAAGCGTCATATTTTGGAAAAAATAATTCATTTAAGATGACTTCCATGTGAACAAATAGCATTAGATCAAAATATTCTAGGAATTGCACCAATTTGTAGTAAAAGAGATAGATTCTCGTTGCTGTCTGGTTAGTGATTCTTGCATACCTATATATGCTTTTTTGTTGAAGTAAATATAAATATTATGTATACAATTTTTAGTTGTACTGTAAAAGATATTTTTTACTGTTAATGATTTAAATAATCATAGATTTGAATGAAATAGACTTAATAATTGTCTCAAAGATACAAAAAAAGAGCCACCAAATGGATAGCTCTTACTTTGAGATATTACGCTTATTCTCATAGATTAAAGGGGGGTATATAACTTTAAGTAGATTATAAGGAGTTTTGTATAATTTATGTACTTGAAATAGCTTCTTCTGCAGCAATTTCTTCTTGCTCTTGGGCTTCTGCTTTTTCTTTATGAGTTTCTTCGGCGATTGATTCAAGCTCAGCTTCTTTTGCTTCGTCTTCAGCTTTGCTACCACCTTCTTTGAATTCAATTAATGCATCTTGAGCCTCAGATTCAGTTTTTGCAACTACTACTAAGATAGAAGCAGTAACTTCTGGATGAAGTATAACTTGAACATTATAAACTCCGTTAAACTTGATTGGGCTATCAAGTAAGATGTTTGAATAGTTTAATTGAATTTTGGCAATTTCAGAAATTTTTGTAGCAAGCGCTTTTAGGCTTACTGATCCAAATAATCTTCCATCAGCAGCTGATTGTGTGATGAAGTCAAGATGTTTACCATCAATTGCTTTAGCTGCTTTTTCAGCTGCTATTTTATTTTCAGTGTTTTTTGCTTCAAGTTCTTTTTGAAGTGTTGCAAATTTTTCTAAATTATCATTAGTAGCTCTTATAGCTAATTTTTGTGGAATTAGGTAATTACGACCATATCCATTTGCTACGTTGACTGTTTCACCAACTTTACCTAATTTTCTTACGGGCTTTACTAGAATAACTTGCATAGTTCAAATACTTATAAAAAATTTAAAAAATTATTTGTTATAACAAAAATTACTTATTGTTATACACGAATGGTAGTAGAGCTAATACTCTAGCGTGTTTGATTGCTTTTTTAAGTGCGCGCTGATGTTTAGCTGAAACATTTGTAATTCTGCTTGGAAGCATTCTACCACCTTCAGAAATGAATTTTGATAAAAGATCAGGATCTTTGTAATCTATTGCAGGCGCATCTTTACCTGAAAAAGGACAACCTTTGCTTTTTCTAAAAAACATTTTGGAGCTATTTCTATCACCACTTGTTTCGTTTGTTTTTTCTGTTTGATCTTTAGACATTAGATTTAATCTTTGTTTTAATTACTAATTTACTAGCCTTTCTTTGTTGTTACATCAACGGTGTTTTCATCATCAGAGCTTTTTTCTTTTAAGACTGGTGAGGCATTTTTGTTGATTTCTTTTACTTTCACTAATGAAGATCTAATGATACTTTCACTTAGCTTAATTTTTCTATCTATCTCGTCAAGTAGAGGCTTATTTGCTTCAATACCCATGAAATAATAGTGACCTTTCTTGTTGTTTTCAATTTCATATGCAAGAGATCTTAGTCCCCAATATTCAGTTTTAACAACTTTGCCTTTGTGCTCTTCAATGATTTTTTTCAAGTCATCAACGATCTTGTCTACATCTGCCGAAGAAACGTCTTGGCGAATAATAATAATGGATTCATAAAATGCCATATAAAGCGTCTCCAAATAAAAATGCTTTTAAAAAATATGGCCATTTATACCAACTTAATTTGTTTTATTCAAGTGTTATCTTTGTTAATAATGCAAAAATGTCTTCAAATAGCCATAAAATTAGAAAAAAAACACTTTCTTAATTGTGTTTTACTTGGTTGTAATGATGAAATAATTATAATAAGTCCACTCAAGCAGAGTTTATGATAAATATTTTAGGAGTAGTTAGTGTCTGATAAGTTGCCGCCAAAAATTTTAGTAGTTGAACCCGATGAGGTCTTAAATGCTAGTCTGTGTAATACAATTGAAAGATATTGGTTCGATGTAAATAGAGCCAAAAGTTCTGATGCTGCGATTAGATCAGCTGAAGTGGACCCGCCTAATGTAGCAATTATTAGTTCTAGAATTCAAGATAAGTCAGCAACAGAAATGGCTATTCAACTTAAGAAAATAAAAGCTCTTGAGAAGTTACCGATTGTTTTCTTAATAGAACAAGGTGAGCAGGTGGAGAATTATAATTCAGTAGGTGAAGAACATTCTGAAGCTTTGTGTAGGCCATTTACACCAAACGAGTTGATGACAACAATTAGGTCATTACTGAGAAAGTCAAAGCCAGTTTTCCAGGATAAGGTAATTAAGCATAATGACATTAGTATGGATTTATCTACTTTTAGAGTGTATAGAGGTAACAAGCAAGTGCATCTGGGGCCAACTGAGTTTAAAATTTTGCAACTATTCGTACAAAAGCCAAAAAATATATACTCAAGACGCCAGATTATAGATTATGTTTGGGGAGTAGATAAAGAAATAGCTCAACGCACAATAGATGTTCACGTTAATAGAATTCGAACTTTGATGAAATTAAATACTGATCAGTATCAGTTGATTAAGACTATTAGATCAGCTGGCTATTGTTTGGATTAGTCGTATTTTGCTTGGAAAATAGCGCTCCGCACATTTGTATGACACTTATATAAGTCCTCTATTTGAAAAAGAATCTTGAAATATTTTTGTTTGACCGCTAATTATATATAGTAAATTTTAATGGAGCATCTCCTTGTCTTTAGATAGAAAATTAGATTCAAAACAAGTTGTAAAAAGGCTAATAGTAGACCATGTAACGCCTTATAAGAGTAAAGTATTTCTAGCAATATTCTTTATGATTATTGTTGCTTTATGTTCGGCGGCAATTGTAAGGCTTGTTAAGCCAGCAATAGATGATGTATTTGTAAATCATGATCGTCAGATGCTTATAATATTACCTCTAATTATGTTTGGTGTATATTCACTGAAAGGAATTGCTGAATATTTTCAAAGCTTTTTGATTAAATATATTGGTCAACAAATTCTAACCAATATGCAGATGCTTATGTATGAGCATCTATTATTTGCAGATTTTTTATTTATACAATCACAGTCTTCTGGTCGATTAATTTCAAGATTTACAAATGATATAGTTCTGATGCGCGGGGCGGTTTCTAATATGCTTGTTGGCTGTGCTAAACATTTTTTATCAGTATTATTTCTGATAATTGTAATGTTTAGTTTAGATCCATATCTATCTGCAATTATCTTTTTGGCATTTCCAATAGCAATTTTTCCTATACAAAAATTAGGCAGAAGAATGCGAGCTGTAACTGGAGAGGCTCAAGAAGAGCTTAGTAATTTTACTGCTCAGCTAGATGAAACTTTCTATTCGGTTAAGGTTATAAAATCTTTTTGTACTGAAGCAGTAGAAGCAAATAGAGCTAAGAAAATTACAGCCAAAATACTTAGTTTTTACAAAAAAGCTGCAAAATTTGATTCACTGACATCGCCAGTTATGGAAATACTAAGTGGTTTAGCAATAGCTTGCGTACTTTGGTATGGTGGTTATAAAGTTATTGAGGGTAAGATGACAACAGGTGCATTATTTGCATTTATTACAGCTTTTGTATCAGCATACAGGCCTTTTAAGAGTTTAGTATCTTTAAATGTCAATTTACAAGAAGGTCTAGCTGCTGCAAATAGGGTTTTTAATATTCTAGATTTAAAGCCAGAAGTCCAAGATGATAGAAATGCGTTGAAACCTGAAATAAAAAAACCAGAGATTGAGTTCCAAGATGTGTTAGTTAAATTTGGTGTAAAATCGGCAATTAATTCGTTGAACTTAAGAGTAGGTGCTGGAAAAACTTATGCTTTTGTAGGGAGATCAGGTAGTGGTAAGACCACAGTTGCTAATTTGCTTGTTCGCTTTTTTGATCCATCAGAGGGAAAAATATTAGTTGATAATGTTGATATTAAAAAGATTTCTTTAAATCATTTGAGAAATAATATCTCAATGGTTACTCAGGATATAGTTCTATTTGATGCATCAGTTGCTGACAATATTGCGTATGGTTTTAAAAATGCATCAAGGGAAGGTATAATAAAAGCCGCGAAAGCAGCGGATGCACATGATTTTATTGAAGCATTGCCAGATGGCTATGATACATTAGTTGGTACTTCTGGTTCTACTTTATCAGGTGGTCAGAGGCAAAGATTGTCAATAGCTAGAGCCTTTTTAAAAGATGCACCAATATTATTGCTCGATGAGGCAACGAGCGCGCTTGATCCAAATTCCGAGCAATCAATTATTAATGCAATAACAAGCCTTAGAAAAAATCGTACTACATTAATTATAACTCATCGATTAAGCAGTATTGTAAATGCAGATCAAATAGCTGTTATGAAGCAAGGCAGGGTAGTTGAGCAAGGAACTCACAAGGAACTTTTGAAGATTGAGAAAGAATATTCCAAACTATATAATAAGGAATTGAAAGAAGCGGCTAGTTCTGTATAATACTGATGATAATTGATATTTAACAAATTACTAAAATTAAGAGGAAACATGCTTATTGATACCGCGCTTGCAGATACAGATACAATAACTATACAAGATTCAGAGAGTACACCTGATGCACCGCCTGCTATTGAATCCGGTCTTACAAGTTTAATACCAATGGTTCTTATTTTTGTGGTGTTTTATTTCTTACTTATTCGCCCACAAGAAAAGAAACGTCGTGCTCAAGAAACACTAGTATCTGGAGTTAAGAAAGGTGAAGAAGTTTTGACAAATACAGGAATATATGGCGTTGTTACTAAAATTAATGATAGTGATAATACTGTTATGCTAAGGATTGCTGATAACGTTGAAGTTAAGATGCTAAAGGGTTCTATTACTGATATTGTAAGTAGAAGTAAAGCAACTGCTCCTTCGGATGAAAAAGCTGGTACTAAAGATAGTAAGAAGAAAAAATCATCTACAAAAAACAATGTTTCTGTAAAGAAATAGTCATTGATTAAAAAGGTTTAAAAAGTTGTGAATAAGATATCAAAGTGGAAGATTATTACTTCTATATTATTTACTGTAATTGCATTTATTTATGTATTACCAAATTTTACAGAAGATAGTCCAGAATGGCTTCCAGGCGACAAGGTTAATCTTGGATTGGATTTAAGAGGTGGGTCACATCTTTTGCTTAGTGTTGATTTTGATAGTTATATGGATGACATTAGCCAGTCAGTTGCTGATGGTCTTAGGAAATATCTACGAGATGAGAAAATTGGTTATAGAAATTTAAAAATCTCAAGAAACAAAGTTCAGTTCGATCTTCGCTCATCTGATGACTATTCTAAAGTAAAAAAAGCAGTTAGAAATGTTGATTCGAATCTTTCTTATGGAAAAGAAGAAGATACTATAACCTTATATTATAATGAGTATGCAATAAATCAGTTGCAGGATAAAGTCATTGATCAGTCGATTGAGATTGTTAGAATGCGTGTAGATAGTACAGGTACAAAGGAACCAAATATTCAAAGACAAGGCGTCAAGGATATATTACTGCAGGTGCCAGGTGAAGAAAATCCAGCTGAGCTGAAAAGAGTTTTAGGAAAAACTGCAAAACTGACATTACATTTAGTTGATGAAGGAGCCAACATAGAGAGAGCTAGATCCGGGCATGCTCCAACTGGTTCACGAGTAGTTAAATCCGAAGAAACGGGTGAAGTGTTGGTCATTAAGAAAAAAGTAATAGTAAGCGGGGACCAGCTAAATAATGCACAAGCTCAGTTCCAAGAAGCAAGGCCAGTAGTTCATTTTTCAATGAATCATCTAGGCGCAAAGAGGTTTGCTGATGTGACAACTAATAACCAAGGAAAGAGACTTGCTATTATTCTAGATGGTAAAGTTCTTAGTGCCCCAGTCATTAATCAACCAATTATTGGTGGTGACGGAATAATTTCTGGTAGTTTTACAGTGGAGCAAGCAACAGAACTTGCTTTAATGCTAAGAGCGGGTGCGCTTCCTGCTCCACTTAAAGTTATTGAAGAGAGGAGTATTGGACCGAATCTTGGAGCAGACTCCATAGAAGCAGGGAAGGTTGCAGCAGCAGCAGGTTTTGCATTTGTAGTTTTATTTATGCTGCTTTCCTATGGTATTTTAGGATTATTTGCCAACATCACTCTTGTTATAGCACTGCTATATATTTTGGCGCTGCTATCATTATTCCAAGCTACTTTAACTTTGCCAGGTATTGCCGGGGTGATTTTAACAATCGGAATGGCTGTTGATGCGAATGTACTTATTTATGAGCGTATTCGTGAAGAAATCAGTGCCGGAACAGCACCTCAAATGGCCATACATCGTGGTTACGATAACGCGTTTTCAACTATTATTGATGCGAACCTAACAACCTTAATTGCCGCGCTTGTATTGTTTAATTTCGGTACTGGCCCAATTCAAGGTTTTGCAATTACCTTAAGTATTGGTATTGCAACTTCAATGCTAACCGCTATTTTTGTTTCACGTGTGTTGGTTAATTTCTTTTACGGTAAGCGTCGTCTCGACACGCTGTCTATATAACGCTAGCAGGGTATAAGAACAATGAAATTACTTGCAAAAATGACCAGCATCGATTTTATCGGTTTACGTAAACTCGCTGTCTTTGTTTCAATCGCGTTGATTGCAACTGGTGTGTACTCTTTAGCTACCAAAGGCTTGAACTACGGTATCGACTTCTCTGGTGGTACGAAAATTGAATTGGTTTACCAACAAGACGTTTCGGTGACCGATCTTCGTGCCTTACTGAGTAACAACAATTTACCTGAAGCGGTAGTTCAACACTTTGGCAGTAACAAAGATGTGTTGATTCGTATTCCTCTATCAGAAGAAAACAGCAGCGCCGAAGTCAGTAGTCGAGTTGTTGACTTACTCAAAGCATCTTCAAGTCAAGAGTTTGTGTTAAGCAGTGTTGAGTTTGTTGGCCCAACTTTCGGCAAAGAGTTATTTGAGCAGGGCATACTTGCGCTTATCTATGCACTGATTGGCGTGATGATTTATGTTATGTTTCGCTTTGAGTGGAAATACTCACTTGGTTCAGTTACTGCACTGGTTCATGACGTATTAATTACCGTTGGTTTGTTTTCGCTGATTGGTATGGAATTTACTCAACCCGTATTAGCCGCCTTATTAGCGGTTATCGGCTATTCGCTGAACGATACGATTGTGGTATTTGACCGTATTCGTGAAAATTTCCGCAAAATGCGCGAAGTGGACACAAAAGAAGTGATGAACTTCTCGATTAACCAAACATTACCGCGTACTATCCTAACGTCGTTAACCACGTTGTTGGTATTAATCGCACTGTATGTTTACGGTGGCGATGCGCTTAAAGGCTTTTCAGCCACCTTGATTATTGGTGTATTGATTGGTACTTATTCATCAATCTTTGTTGCTAGCCCAACGGTACTTGCTCTAGGTGCGAAGGCCGAAGATTTGATTCAAGAAGAGATTGAAAAAGAGGGCGCAGATCAACCAGATGTGCCTTACATGCCTTAAACTAATCGTTTAACGTAGTTATTATTTAGTACGCTTGTTTGTTATTAGTTTTTATTAGTGCAGACAAGCGTTTGAAAGATTCTTAAAATTTAAGTGGAGAAATCCCATGTTTAAAAAAGCCGATACGATTGCCAATGTAGACCCAGAATTATGGGATGCGATTATTGATGAAAATAAAGAAATCATTGCAGAAAC
>JALZUG010000074.1 GCA_023301685.1 Rickettsiaceae bacterium | reverse complement strand
TACTGGCTTACCTCCACCCCTTGATTCAGGCTCAGCTGACTCATTACCTCGAGCCTCACGGCTCTTTCTCATCTTATCTGCTAATTCCTGAGCTTCTGTTTTTTCTTTAGGTTTTTCTTTAGGAGCATCCTCTATTGCTAGTGGTTTCGCTTTCGGTTTTTTAGGCGCATCTTCAAGAGCTAGTGGTTTTGCTTTTGGCTTTTTGGGAGCATCCTCTATTGCTAGTGGCTTTGCTTTCGGTTTTTTAGGCGCATCTTCAAGAGCTAGTGGTTTTGCTTTTGGCTTTTTGGGAGCGTCCTCTATTGCTAAAGTTTCTCTTTGAGGACCATTTTCTAAGGCTAACGGTTTCACCTTATTTTTATCCTTAGCTACCGACTGGTTTATCTCTGTCTCAAGTCCATTATTCTTTGCAACCTCTTGCATCATTTCTTGATATTTGCCTTTAGTAACCGGCAAAGTAAATACTTTCCCATCTACTTCAATGTAGCCAATTGCGTCTGGCCCATCCCCTGCAAAATGAACAGGAGTTGGCGAACTGACTTCTGTTAATTTTCCATTATCATCGTAGTGCGCAGTAAAATATACCGCTTCATTTTTAGAAATAGGTTTCCCATTTGCATCCCTGACTGCCATCGATACGTGCATTGGGCCATTTCCAGTCTCAAGCTCTCTTGGAAAATCAATCTTTCTATATTTATTTATTGTTTGTGTAGTACCATCTGCAAGCGTCACTGATTGAGGTTTAGCATCAACAGTAGTTTCCTTCAGTGTGCAAACTGGATTTCCATCTGCATCTTTAACATCTGTTATACGAACCTTATCTTCACTTATTGTTCCCCAATCAACATCACGAAAACTATCTTGGAATTGTGTGTGTACAGTTTTATAACCTTCTCTCTCAATTGCATGCATTTGTTTGCGAAGTTCAGGACTCTTCATTGCATTATCAACTGCTAGCTTGCCTTCCTCTGTTTGCAAGTAAGAACGAATTGCAGTCAAATCTTGCTTTAAGAAATCTTTTTTCTCCTGTCCTTCCAACGTCTCAGCAATTTTTTCCTTGAGTAGTTTCTGTTGTTTTTTAAGTATTTCATCACGAATTGCTTGCGTAATTGGATCAACAGCATCACTAGTACTAATATTCTTAGCACCAGTCTTACTTTTACTGCTAGGAGAAAATATTACACTATCTACTGCTTGCTCTTGATTTACCTCTTGTTGTATTTCTGAACCATCCGTAATTGCAAGTGGAGAACTTTTAGTAGTAGTTTTTCCCGTTGTTTTTACCTTAGGCTTTTGAGAATTTTCATCAACATTACGTTCTGATGTAGTACTTCTTGTTGCACCAAACTTTTCCCTAACTGCATTTAAATAATTCTCTTGCATAAATTTTACAGTATTAGGATTTTTAGCAGCACTTTCAAAAACTTGACAGAATTCATCTGCATGAGATTTCAATTCTGGATAGTTTTTTATAAGCATATCTACCCCTTCCAACTTAGTGCTTACTTTCCCCATTATTCTGTCAGACTTACCATCCATAACACCGACTGCATGAATCATCTCTGTTACTATTGCTTGATCTGTACTAGATATTTCAACACCAGCTTTGCCTAAAACTGCAGCTAATCTGTTTTCAGGAGTATCTTCCTTTACTTGCTGAGGAGTTTCTTTTTTTGGTTTATTTACTGATGAGTTTGCAGTTACTTCAACACTACTATCAACAACGCCATGTTCACTCTCAGTAACTTGAAGAAAATCATCTTCCACAACACTAGATTTACTTTTTGTTGCATTTCTTTTTTCTTGCATTTCAGCAGCTTTATCCGCAATTAATTCACTAAATGATGGACCAGGTGCTTTCGGTCTCTCAGTTGGTTCAACATGCCTTAGGTTTTTCTTACCTTCTTGCAACTGCTCTGCAAGTGATGGTTTTGGACCATCAGAGCTTACTTGTTCTCCAGATTTGTCTGATTTTAGTTTGTCGATTAATTGCCTTTCTTTTTCTGAAAAGTTTAGATCAGGATTTTCCTCAGCAAATTTTAAAATAGCATCCGGTAAAGATAATTCTGAATCAGGTTCAACTTCAGATTCCATGCTTTGGAATATTAGTCTGGCTAGTTGTTTTTCTTTTTCTGAAAGTTGATCAAATGTTACTCCTTCAAGAGGATTTCTTTCACCTTGATTACCTTTTTTGCCTTTGCTCATATCAAAAATACCCTAAAATAAGATCTCATAAACCAATGGTAACGCAGTTTTATAAAATTTTTCAACTAAATACTTATTCAGAGCTACATAACCATCAACGTTTATTAAAAAAGTTAGTTTTTGTGTGTTAGTCCAAACAAAATTATAAATTAGACTATCTTGTATTACTCTTACCTACATCACTTTTAGTTTTTGCAAGCGGAGTTGCAACGTGCCCAGTTGTTTTTGTTTTAGTGGCTTCTAAATCACCACCTATCTTTTTAACTTTTTGTGCCAACTTTTCCGGTACATCTCCCGAATTTGTAATAACCATATCTGAAGCTAATTCTTCTTTTTCAACCGACTGCGAAACATCAACGTTCATACCATTATTCTTAGCTACTTCCCTCATCATTTCCTTGTATTTACCTTGTGTTACCGGAAGAGTATAAACTTTGCCACTTCTTTCAATATAACCAATTGCATCGTCGCCTTTGCCCATAAATTTTATAGGTACTGGAGAACTTACTTCTTCCAATTTACCTGATTCATCATAGTGAGCTGTAAAATAAACCGCTTCTTTCTCCGATATATTTTTTCCATTTTCATCTTTAACTGCCATAGAAAAGTGCACAGGGCCATTTCCAGTCTCAAGCTCTTTTGGAAAATCAATCTGTCTATAGCTTCGAATAACACGTCCAGTACCATCACTCAAGGCAACATTCTGAGGCTGTGAGTCAAAAGTAGTCTCGGATAATGTACAAACATGCTCTCCATCACCATTCTTAACTTCAGTTGCTCTAACTTTTCCTGCTTTTGCTTGCCAATCAACATCATGAAATTTATCACTAAATTTACTATGAACCGCCTTATATCCAGCCTTCTCCATAGTGTGTAATTGTTCTTGAACTTGAGGCTTAGATGTAGCTGACTCAAGTAATTCTTTACCCTCTTCTGTTGCAATAAAATTTCTAAATCCCGGAAGATCTTGATCTAATAAATTAGCCCGCTCGGAACCACGCATTTCTTTTGCCAATTCTTGCTGCAAATATAATTGCTGACGAGTAATTATTTCATCTCGAATTGCCTGTGTAATTGGATCAACAGCATCACTAACTTTAACATTAACTTCAGGCCTATGAACATTAGTACTATGAACCGTAGAACTACGCCCTTCAGATCCACTTCCATCAAGAAAAACTACACTATCGTGTGCTTCAGGTTCAGTATGAGTTTTTGTCTTAGGCTTAACTTCAGATTTCTTCTTTGGTTTACCCGCTGCTTCTCTAATCTCAGACATCAATTTCTTGTGAGAAGTATCATCTCTTGCAGAACTCTGCTGAACCAAATCTAAGTTCTTAGTAGTACTTACTTCCTGTTCTTCCTCCAAATTATCATACAACACAACAGCTAATTGTTTTTGCACTGGTGATTGCTCAATAACTTCTTTAGGTCCTTCTATCCTTTTAACGCCAGTTGCTTTTTCTTGTTCTCTTGCTTCTAGTTCTAGAACTATAGGATTAGAGCTAGGAGATTCGCTACTCTTTACAACTTTTTCAACTTCACGTCTAACGGCTGAATTCTCTTTAGCACGTGATGGAACACCTCCAGCACGCGCTATCTCTGACATCATTTTCTGATGAGTTGACTTATTTTGTGAAGTAACTTCTTCTAGCACCTCCGAGATTTGTTCCATATCTTCATTAGATAGACTCTCTGGACTTATATCAGAATCAGGATCTATGCGTCCTTTTTTAGACTTACGTGAAAATGCACTTTTTATCCTGCGGCTAAGAGGTAATGTGCTATTTATAGACGACCTCATCGAAGCTACTTCTTCTGGGGCATTTACTCTGCCATCCTTAATCTTCTGACATGACTCATAAAGCTCCATATATTGATCTAAACTCAGACCAATATCATACTTACCTCTTTTTGCGTTATGCCCTTTTGATAATTTATCTTCTATCTTTTGTAAATCAGGATAATCTTTTACCATTGAACCTATCACGTGACGAAGTCTGGTAACTCTGGTATATTCACCTATTTCTGCAGCAGACATGCGCTGTAATGCAAGGTCCTGCTCAAAAGCCACATTTGCCGATACATCAACCAGCTTTTTACCTTTTTCCGGTATTAAGCTTTGCCATCTTTCTAGATAATATTCTGGTTTTTTTAGATAAGAGTTTATATGCTCACGGTTAACCCCTCTATTCATTTGACCCATAGCATTAACTATATCGTTGATATTTTGCTGAGTCATTTTTGCTCCAGAAGTTTTATCAAAACTAGCAAGCGCATCATCACACAAATCATGCCACCGCTCTTGTAATTCCTCATACTGAGTAAAATCAACTTCAATTCCATTGGCTAGAGCCTTTGCTTTCATTTGCTTAATAGTTAAGTCAAAGTAACCCCTAAATTGCTTCAGATCTTTTAGTAAATCTTCTTCTTTTGCTAAATTATATTTTTTAGCTAGATTGTCTGACACCTCAGTAAAATCTTGTTGTTTGATTTTCTTACCAGACATTTTATCCTGTAGTGTATTTGTAATCTCTAAAGTAATTGCACCTTGATGCTCTCTGATGTATTTAGGATCAACTCCCATCATACTTTGACGGAAAGTTGACGCAATTTCGCTATATTGCTTTGGCGTGATATCTAACCCTCGATCTTCAATTAGAGTAGAAACAGCGGATTGAACCATTAATTCAGTTTCAAATGCACTCTCCAATCGACTATTTAACCTTGGGATAGAAGTATCTAAATTATCTTCTCTAATTTCTTCTTCTGCTATACATTCTTCAATAATTTTTGATGCATTAGGAAATCTATTACCCCTAACCATTGCATCACTCGGAGCAGAAAATTTCCTTGAATCAACATTAATGCCATATTCTTTGTTAATACCAAATCTAATACTATGTTTAATACTCGATTCTGCCTGATTTCTTTCAGAGCTACCTTCATTTACTGGAAAAGAACTTAGTTTCAATGCTTTAATAAAAAATTCTTTTTCAATTGCTTTAATTTTTTTAGTATTCTTAGGGGTATTGCGAACTAATTCACTTTTTTGTTTTCCAAGTTTAATTATTTCATTTTCAAGTACCGCAAGAGGTCTACTATTTGCTTCTACTAGATGATTCTGCATTAAGAATTTTTGAAGCCCAAAACTTATTTCATTAACAACGCTTTTGGTTGCAGCAGCTGGAGCAAGATCAGAAATTTCAGAATGTAGTTGATCATATTGTTCTTCAGATAAACCTACTTTATATTTGCCATTCGCGCCTAATTCTCCGGACAACATCTTATCTATTGCAGATAGTTCTGGATTTGCTTCTAGTGCACCCTTCACCTCTTGATGTAGTTTTGCAATTCGAACTCTGCTTTCCTTCTCAGATTGATTACTTGATTTAGACATAAACTTTCCATTAATTTTTTTGATGCTGATAATTAATGGTAGTAAGTTTTAATATGTATTTCAATTAATTCTTATCAAAAGGATAAAAAGTCAACATTATTTAAGTGAAATTTGCCTTGTTGTTTCATCAATTATTTCAATTTTGACAAAAACAAGATTATCTGGAAGAAAAGATAGAGCAAGATCCGGCCATTCAATTAAAGTAACATTACCAGATAATGCATCTTCAAACCCTAGCTCATATAGCTCTGATATATGCTCTAATCTGTATAAATCATAGTGATATATTGTAAAATTTGTAGATTCATATGTCTGAAGCAAGTTAAAAGTTGGGCTGGTAACTTTTGTATTACTCCCACATAAATGCTTTATTATTTCTCGGCAAAAAAATGATTTTCCTGCACCTAAATCACCTTCAAAAGCTATTACATCGCCAGAGTTGATATTAGAAGCAATTTTTTGGGCTAATTCTCTTGATCCTTCTTCATTATTAACAATAATCTGCTCTGCAATATTATCCATTTATTACACGATTTTTGTAACAAATGTAGGCATAACTTTCATTTCTTTTGCACGATCATGTAGTGCCATTAATTTATCTTCCATTTCATTATGCATTTTATGAAAATTGTTTGCATTACCGGTCATTACCAACGCAGAATGAATCCCCGCGCCATTTGCGCCAAGTATATCCGTTTCAAAAGTATCACCCACCATTAAAGTACGATCATATTTGGTTTTACTATTTCTTTTTAGCACTTCATCATAAATTACACTTTTAGGTTTTCCTGTGTAAATTACTTTGCCACCAAATTTTTCAATAATTCCTGCAAAATGTCCAGCGCAATATCTTAGCACACCATGTTTTGGAATTGTCGTATCGGGATTTGAACAAAGAATAAGCATCTCCGGCCTTTTAGCAGCTTTCTCTAGTAGCGCATCAAACTCACTAATATCTTCATGATCATCACGATAAAGGCTCATAAGCAATATATCTGCTTTTTCTATATCCTCCGTTAACTCATGCTCTATTTCAATTAATATGTCGTCATTTCTATCAGCTCCTAAATGATAGACAAGAGGAGATTTTTTACCTATTGACAGTTTTCTCTCTTCAACCATACGTCTCGCAATATCTCCAGACGTTAAAACATTCTCAGGAGCAACATTACGCAGCCCCCAATTGCCTAAGTTCCTTGCAACTATAAAATCAGGACGCGGAGCATTAGAAAGAAAAACTACTTTCTTTTTCTCCATAATTTCGTTAACCGCATCAACAACACCTGGATAAGTGTCACCACCTTCAATAATCACACCCCAAAGATCAAATAAAATCACATCATACTCATGAATTGCATCCATAAGGTGTTTATAGGTAAGTTGGGACATTTTCTCTCCTGATTTTAGTTAAGTTTTGCTTTCAAAAAACATAGTTATATTGTATGATAGATCCATTATTTTTTATCACGTTAAAGGTACGCATGTCAAACATAGAAGAAGAAGTAAAAGCTGAAGAATATGCAGCTGATTCAATTAAGGTTTTAAAAGGACTTGAAGCTGTACGTAAAAGACCTGGTATGTATATAGGCGATACTGACGATGGATCAGGCTTACACCATATGGTGTACGAAGTTGTTGATAATGCTATTGACGAAGCTTTAGCTGGACATTGTGATCTTGTTACAGTCACCATTCATAAAAATGGATCAGTATCTGTTAAAGATAATGGTCGTGGAATACCTGTCGACATCCATGAAGGCGAAGGAATATCCGCTGCTGAAGTAATTATGACACAATTGCATGCTGGTGGTAAGTTTGATCAAAATTCATATAAAATATCTGGTGGACTTCATGGTGTTGGCGTATCTGTTGTAAATGCTCTTTCTGATTGGCTAGAACTTCGAATTTGGCGTAATCAAAAAGAACATTTTATTAGATTTAAAGATGGAGATTCAGAATTTCCTTTGCGCATAGAAGGCGAGAATACAGATAAAAAAGGCTCTGAAATTACCTTCATGCCATCTTTGTCTATCTTTAAAACAATCGAATTTAACTTTTCGATACTAGAACATAGATTACGTGAGCTAGCATTTCTAAATTCAGGTGTACATATTCTTTTAGTAGACGACCGAGGCGACGAAAAGCAAGAAACTGAGTTTTTATACGAAGGTGGGGTACAAGCTTATGTTGAATATAATAACAGAAGTAAAGTAGCTCTGCACCCATGTATTTCTCTATCTGCTCATGATGATTCCAAAGGAATAAGTATTGATTTTGCAATGCAATGGAACGACTCATATCACGAAAATATTCTATGTTTCACAAACAACATAAGACAAAGAGATGGTGGAACTCACCTTTCAGCATTTAAGTCTGCATTAACTAGAGTCATCAACTCATATGCAGATAAAAGTGGATTAGCTAAGAAAATGAAAGTAGCTATCTCAGGTGATGATGCAAGAGAAGGGCTAGCATGCGTGCTTTCCGTTAAAGTCCCAGACCCAAAATTTTCATCGCAAACAAAAGATAAACTAGTATCGTCAGAAGTAAGACCTGTTGTTGAATCGGCAGTTTACGGGAAATTGCTCGAATGGTTTGAAGAACACCCTAATGAAGCAAAAACAATCATAAACAAGGTTGTAGAAGCCGCAAGTGCACGTGAAGCAGCAAGGAAGGCCAGAGAACTTACTAGACGTAAATCAGCACTAGAGATATCGAATCTTCCAGGAAAGCTTGCAGATTGTCAGGAAAAAGACCCAGCACTATCTGAATTATTCATAGTCGAGGGAGACTCCGCAGGTGGAACGGCAAAGCAAGGACGCGACCGAAAAACACAAGCAATCCTCCCTTTGCGAGGAAAGATTCTTAATGTAGAGCGTGCACGATTTGATAAAATGCTCGGCTCTGAACAAGTCGGCACCTTGATAACAGCTCTTGGCTCTGGAATCGGACAAGATTTTGACGTAGATAAAGTTAGGTATCATAAAATCGTAATCATGACGGATGCTGATGTCGACGGGTCTCATATCCGTACATTACTCCTAACATTCTTCTATCGTCATATGCAGCCTCTTATTGAGAAAGGATATCTTTATATTGCACAACCACCTCTTTATAAAATAAAACGTGGTAATTCTGAGGTTTATCTAAAAAACGAACAAGCTCTGCAAGAGCATCTAATCAAAGGCGCTTTAAATGACAGTTCTATTAAACTCAATAACGGAGAAGAAATATCTGAAACAAAACTTCAGGACTTGCTTGATCAAGTAAGAAAATTCTCAGAAACTCTTGAGTCAGTTGCAAAAAGATTTGATGCTGAAATTGCTGAATGTTTAGCAATTAATAATCTACTTCATGCAGATGTTTTAAACAAAAACAAAGAAGCCGAAATTTTAGCTGCGCTATCACCTCTAAATCTTGGTGACGCTGAGCCTGACAAAACTGATTGGGAAGTAAATATCAACGAAACTTCTGTTGAATTTTTCAGATATGTTAGAGGTGTAAAAATTACTAAGACACTGTATCTCGAGCAAGTAGAATCTCCAGAATTTATAGTATTGAATAAAATTGGTCAACAGTTAGAAAATTGCTTCATTGGCAAATGCGTTTTAAATATTAAAAGCCAATCACATACAGTTGATCGTCCAAGAATTCTACTAAATCTGATAATAGAAAATGGCAAAAAAGGTCTGACTGTTCAAAGATTTAAAGGGCTTGGCGAAATGAATGCTGAACAATTATGGGAAACTACACTAGATCATAGTAAACGCACATTACTACAAGTAAAAGTTAGCGACATTGATGACGCAGAAGAAATTATCTCGACCTTAATGGGTGGAGTAGTCGAGCCTAGACGCGATTTCATCAATGCTAATGCACTGAATGTATCGAATTTGGATGTCTAATTAAAAAAACAAATAGCTAGTATAATTTTATACTAGCTAAAACCTATGTATTTTCATTTAAACATGCCCTGCATTCGTATTTGAGGTCGTTATCGAATTATAAATATGAGTTTAGAATAAAGAGAGTTTGAATTACAGGCTTATTCTAACGTCTCTAATACCTTAATGTCATTCCCGCGCAAGGCAGGAATTCAATGATTTAGCCTATGACTTAAGCGAAATATCTCTCAATGAATCTTTGCTTTGCGCAAGGATAACACACACACCTGGAGGATGTAGATAAAAGTGCCTAATATCACGCTTATATCAATGATATTGCAACTTTGCTTAAACTAAATTCGCATTTATAGCGATATATTAACTTTACCTAGTCATAGATGAAGATTTTCTTGTATTAGTTCTAGTTCTCAGTGAAGTAGAAGTTTTTGAATTGGCCTTACTTTGCTTCAGTTTGCTTCCGATCGCTTTTGCCGCCTTAACACCTTTAGGTTTAAAATATTTTGCACTAGTAGTGACAACAGTCTCAACACAACCTCTTTTCTTCAACTCAGAAACTAATCTATCTGGGTGCATTCTATGAAGATTTTCATGTTTGCCAAATGGAACTTGAACAACATCCTTATCAAAATCCACTCCTGCTAGCTTTAAACCTTTATGTTTTCTCATATCTTCTTTAATCTGCTTATCTAGCTCAACCACACTTACTGCAATTGTTGTAGCTACAAACTCTGAGCACAACATGTTTGTATCTCTTTGTTTAGCAAATTCTCCGCTCATAATTTTTTCATGCATATCTTTATAATCTGTTGCACTAAGTTTTTTGTGCCCAAAAGGAACTACATTTGCCAAACCAGCTAAATATTGTTGTTTTTCAGATGAAGACCAATAGGACCAAATTTTGTTCTAGCATCATTATGAAGTTCACTTTCAATATTCTTAAATTTTGTAGCAACAACTTGTTTCCACTCTTTGCCATAAACCTGCTCAAGCATAGCATGCCTATCCTCTGGAATTAATTTCACTGGATCAACCTTATGCATATCTCCGTATAATTGCTTAGTTATATCAAATTTATCTTGAACTAGCTGTGGATTAATATGAGATCTTTGCGCTTGGCCATCTTTACTAAAATGCAACATTGATGCATGTCCATGCTTCGAAAAAAGCTTTGCAATTTTTTCAAACAGACCTAGCATTTTGCCCAGAATTTTTGACTTTTTCGTTGTACTATCAACAATAACTACACCAGGCCCTGCTTTTTTTAAATCACTCGTCATCTGCTCTTCCATTGAAGATACAATATCATTAGCTTTTTTCGCTTGGTTATACATTGCGGTCAGCTTATCGTTACCTTCAATAAATCCAGATTTATTTAGACTTTCTAAAAATGGTAGTGTCTTAGATAGTTCTGAAACAGCTGCAAATTCCTTCAGAGTGATCTTGTCCTGTTCTCTTACATCAGAACCCTCATGAATTGCATTATGCAATGAATCCAATTTCTCGAGCGCACTTCCCATTTCCTTAATATTTCTCGTCTTATAAGAAAAATACGCTAATTGATTTACAGCGGTTGATTTCGTCAATGATGAATAATAGTCAGTCTGTTTTACAGAATCTTGATTTAAAAATTTGTTTAGTTCACTATTACCAATAGATCTTTCAAGAAAATTCTGAACTAAAAGTTTTTGCTGCTGTGATGGTGGATTTTGTTCATTAAAAACACTCCCATTTGATAAAGAAACTAACTGCAGACCAATAGCATCTTCATTACTAATTTGACCTTCGAAATATTGTGCACCACTTTTCCATGGGTTGGTTGGATCATCATCGGGCGCGGCAGCATATTCCTTATCATTTAAAATTCTATTAACTCTTTCCTGATATTGTTCAGATCGCAAATAATTTAATTTATCCTCATCGTTCTTAAATTTCATGTGACTTCCCCCTAATTAGCAACTGCAACTTTAGTTAAAATTTCATTTGTAATTTCTTGCCTAAAGTTCACTAAGTTATTTTTAAACTCGTCAGATTCTTTATTTTCTTGTACTAGAAACATTACTAGATCTTTTGATATTAAGACAACTGCATAATCCCTTACATTCTCACTACTATCCAAATATATTCTTGTTGGCAAGTCTTCAAGAACAAATTTAACAATTACCTTTAATTCTTCAGGAGTCACTCCTAAAAAATTCTCAACATACTCATCCTCAGAAGAAAATTGCATTCCATCTTTGTTCAACATTTCCTTAGCAATATTGGACATAATACTGCATATTTCACTATTTAATTGATCTATCATACGTCTAAGCTACTTATAATTACATTAATATATTATTATCTCTATCCTGATTTTAAACAAGATTTTTTAATAACTTTTATTTAATTTGATAATATATAAGTAATCTTTGCAGCAAGAAATTTGCAAAACAATTTTAATCAGATTGATTCTACATATGTGAGAACTTATGCCCTAAGAACAAGATGTTTAATCTCGCAGCAGCTCATTGATGCTAGTTTTTGCTCTCGTTTTTTGATCGACTTTTTTGATGATAACTGCACAAGAGAGGCCTGGAAGACCTGGCTTATCTGCTGGCAACACACCTGGAACAACTACAGAATACGCTGGTATTTTACCGTAAGATATCTCACCAGTATAGCGATCAACAATCTTTGTAGAAGAACCAATAAATACTCCCATACTGATAACTGCACCTTCTTCGACCAACACACCTTCAACAATTTCTGATCGCGCTCCTATGAAGCAATTATCTTCAACAATTACTGGCTTTGCTTGAAGTGGTTCTAACACCCCCCCAATACCTGCACCACCAGAAATATGACAATTTTTACCAACATAAGCGCATGAGCCAATCGTTGCCCAAGTATCAACCAAAGTTCCACTACCAACATAGGCACCAATATTAATAAAAGATGGCATGACCACAACATTACTGGCAAGATACGCCCCTTTTCTGACAAAAGCACCAGGAACCATTCTGACTCCAGACTCCTTTAATTTCTTATCCTCATTTTCAGAGTATTTGGGATCTATTTTATCATACCAGCGCATGCTAGCCCCATCATAGATTTTCATCTCTGAAGTACGAAAATTAAGAAGAATAGCCTTTTTTATCCATTCATTTACTTTCCATTCATCATGAATTTTCTCACAAACTGATATTTTTCCATCTTCTAACTCGGAAAGCACTTCATCAATGATTTTCTTGGAACTTACAAAGTTTGGCGAATCTTTATTTAATGATTCCCTTATTTGCCAAATTTCTTCAATTGCTGTAATATGATTTTGCATGTTTGACTCTTATAGCTAGAACTATTGATAAAAATTGTTGAATATAGCAATAAATAGCTATATTTTTAACCGACGTAAATAGTTTTTTGTATTTAACAACTAAAATTTTTAGGATATCAAGAAGATGTATATTGCCTGCCCAGAATGTGACACAAAATTTGTGGTAACACCAGAGCAAATTGGAAAACACGGTAGAAAGGTAAAATGTTCTAAATGTTCTCATGTTTGGCATCAAAAACTAGATAACCCTGTTCGTATTGAACCGACTATACTGGCACCAACAGAGGTAACTCCTCTCGGGAATGGAGTGAATCTTCCTGCATTACTACCTGTAAAAATTCAATCATATTTATATGCGTTACCAATTCTGATGATTGGTCTAATTATATTTATGATGGTTATGCTGTTTCCAAATAATCTTGGTTTTGACTCATTGCTCAATAGCAACCAACTGAGTATCAAAGATATCAGAATAGAAAATCACAAAGAAATAGATAAGATTACTGTAAGCTATAAGGTACTGAATAATTCCTTGCAAACCCTTAAAATGCCACTAGTAAGAATTAGGCTCTTTGATAATAGTGATAGGATTCTAAAATCATTGATTGACGACCATACTAATATTGATATGTCTCCTAGTCAATTTATTCAAGTTAAAACCGAGTTTGTACCAGCGCCTCCATCAACGGAAAGCATTGATATCATGATTGGCAATAAAATTGATTTTATCTTGCGCTAGATCATACTAGTAGATCTAAACAAAAACTTCTCACGAATTTATAAATAATTTTACATTCTTCAAGTAGACGATTATCCTAAAATAATTATTACTCAAGAACGGCCAATTCTGATGGATAAAACCATATCTCTTTTTGACTCAATAATTAACTTTATACCCCAATTTATTCTCAGCCTTATAATTATCGCGGGATTTTTAGTTTTATGGGCAGCTGTAAAAGCCATTATTACCAAAATCTTCGATAAAAAGTCTATAAAACTTAAAAATCATATAGCTCTGTTTATCGCAAGAACCACTGGAACTATTATATGGATTATAGCAATAATTACCTTACTTGGCGTTTGGGGAATTGATGTTAGCTCACTCATAGCTGGTCTTGGATTAACTGGTTTTGCTTTGGGGTTCGCTCTAAAAGATGTTCTTGCAAGTAGCGTTGCTGGAATATTAATTCTTTTCTATCAACCATTTAAAATGAAAGCAAAAATCTCTGTTATGGGTGTCGAAGGCACCGTTATAGATATAGATATGCGGTATACAACTATTGAAGATGATTCAGGAAAGCACCTAATACCCAATTCTAAACTGTTATCAGAAAAAGTTACTATCCTTAAATAAAATGTTATTTATTTTTATTCTTAGATAATCTTTGTTTCCTTACTCTTTCTTTAAATCTTTGCACATGACGATTATGCTCTTTAAGAGTTTTAGAAAAGCTGTGACCACCCTTACCATTTACCACAAAATATAATGCATCAGTTTTTGCTGGCGAAACTACCGCTTCTAGTGATGCACGACCAGGACAACTAATAGCTCCAACTGGCAACCCATAAACATGATATGTATTATATGGTGATTTGATTCTCATATCGTTTCTTTTTAAGCTCCGACCAAGCGGCTCTTTGCCTTCAGTTATTGCATAAACTGTTGTCGGATCCGCCTGCAATTTCATACCTTTCTTTAAACGGTTAATAAAAACACCTGCTACTTTAGGACGCTCCTTATCATTCCCCGCTTCTTTTTCAACAATTGATGCAAGAATTAATACATCTTTTCGAGTTTTTAATGGTGAATCTTTTGACAATTTCGGCATCACTTCATCTAGAGCATTAGACATCCCTTTACGCATTTCATCAATTAGTTTTTCTCTTTGATCTTCGTATGTATAGAAATAAGTTGAAGGCATTAAGTACCCTTCTGGGATATTACCGGTTATCTTTCCAGTTAGCCTCTCTTCAGAATTTATAATGTCAACTATCTGACTTACTGTATATCCTTCAGGAATAAACATTCTGTGAACAATAGATTTACCCTTCACCAATACACGAAGGACTTGGTATGGAGTGATATTTTTTGTAAATTTATACTCCCCACTCTTTAATGGCTCAAAATGGGAATATATTCTACTAATAGCTTCAAAAAGCTTAGCATTCTTGATTACATTCTCTTTTTTGAGAAGAACACTAATTTTATGTATAGATAGCCTTGGCTTGATTATTACTATTTTTTCTTCATCAAGATTACCTGGCAAAAGGAGATATCCACCGAGAATATTTGCAATACATATAACTACAACGGAAATTGATATCAAAATAAATAGTTTGATTTTCAACAGGTTTGTAAAAGGCACTAAAGGTCAACCTCGGTAGTTTTTATTGCACCTTCACTTGAGCTTGTAATTTTTTCAATTTTTAGCTTTGCGTCTTTTAGCATCTTTTCGCAGTGTTTTTTTAAGAGAACCCCGCGCTCAAAACTATCAACCGCATCAGCCAAATTTTCTTGACCTGTATCAATTTTTCTTACTATCTCTTCAAGTTCTGCAAGAGCATCCTCAAAACTTATCTTTTCAATGGATTTCGGCTTAGTCATAGGATAGAATATTTTTTAAGCCAATTAAACAATATTTGTTTTTGATATGCAAGTTAGAATTTCAAAGCCAGCAAAATCAGCCATGCAATCTGCCGATGGTGATATTCATTGGCAACTAGAATTTGTAAAAAAGCCTGAAAGACGCTTTAAAGAATCTGTAATGGGAAGAACTTCGTCATCTGATATGTCGAGCGAAGTTAAAATATCTTTCGATACACTCGAAGAAGCAATCGCTTTTGCCGAAAAAAAATCATATCAATACGAAGTTATAAAACCCAAAGAAGCCAAAATCCCCAAAAAAAGCTACGCAAGCAACTTTGGTTAGTATATTAATTTATTGAACGAGCATGAGATAATAAAATTTATATAGCTCTGCATACGCTCAATCAAGACAAATAACATAATACATAAATCATTGCACAAGTTCGTCACTTTCTTAAATAGTATTCTATAAATCTAATACATAAGACAAAAAAACAACTTGAAGTTAAGTTATTACCAAAATAAAAACTTCACAATTATAGACAGAGTCTATATGCACTTGACACTGCAAATAACTTACTTTAATAACTTATAGTTGAATTAATTAATAAAAAATAATATTTATGTCTAAAGATTTATGCAGTGGTGGCAATTGTATTACTATAAGCAATCCAAGTAGGTCTAGGGGAGACTACCCTTCAGGTAGAGATATTGGTGGAGGAGGTTCTGGTGATAGTAGCTCTGGATCTAAAAGTAATGATTATAGTTTAAGTAATATTGAGTCTCTTCCCAGAATTGCTTCAAGCTCTGTTTTTGCAGCTACTTGTCACGGTAGTATTGTTGTAGATTCTATTATTCATCATGCTATTACTAAAAACTCCCAAGGATATGGAGCTGATGCTCTTGCTAGTTTAAGGTCAATAAACCTAAGTCATAACTACTTAGAAGATCATGACATTGAAAAATTAAATAATGGTTTGTACGGATACAAACTAAGTTTACAAGTTTTTAATTTCTGCAATAATAACATGGGAGCAGTAGGACTAGACCATTTGATAAAAGGTTCTATAGGCATAGACCATCTACGAACAGGTGGAAATGATATACATAATATGATGCAAGGTATATTAACTCTACCAACAACTAGTATTGTTTGTTTGAATTTAGCAAATAATAACATAGGTGATATAGGTGCTGGCATCATAGGACACGCTCTTATTAATGGCAAACTCCCTCATACCAGGCATATCGATATCTCCGGTAATGGGATTTCTGAAACTGGTGATACTGCAATCGTTCAAGCTTTAAAAGGAATATGGCAAGATATTGCTGTTTTTACTCATACTCTTGATGAAATACTAAAAATGGATGAGGGAAGCAGAGAAGAAAAAGTTGCCATATATAGAGGTATCATAGAAAAAGGTAGAGCAGCTGGTACTTATGATGAAGCTATGGTTGTTGATAAGAGTTTCTTAGGCAAAATATCTAATGCCAAAAAAGGAATTTTTTTTGGAGGTAAGTGG
>JALZUG010000073.1 GCA_023301685.1 Rickettsiaceae bacterium | reverse complement strand
TCTAATAAATCCCAAAATATTTTCAAAAATAAAAAAAAACTAAATAAAAACCCATCCAAAAAAAAAAAAAAATTAAAATTTAACAAACCAATAAAATATAAAAACATGAGCGAGAACAAAAACCTAAAAAAGATGAAAGTAGTAACCGACACAATAAACGACATAATAAAGCGGTACGACAAAGGCCAACCCCTAACAGTGCACTTCATAAAAAAGCTAATGCAAAAACACTCCCGCAAACACGCTCTCGGCGGAATCCCCAAGCTAGTAGACATAGTCTCAGCCCTCCCAAACTCGCACAAATCCCGTCTCCTCCCAATCCTAAAAACAAAACCAGTCCGTACAGCCTCAGGAATAGCAGTAGTAGCAGTAATGTGCAAACCGCACCGTTGCCCTCACATAGCAACAACAGGAAATATATGTATATACTGTCCAGGAGGGCCTGATTCGGATTTTGAGTACTCTACGCAGAGTTATACTGGGTATGAGCCTACTAGTATGAGGGCTATAAGGGCTAGGTATAATCCTTTTGTGCAGGTTAAGGATCGGTGTGAGCAGTTGAAGAAGATTGGGCATAGTGTGGAGAAGGTGGAGTTTATTATTATGGGGGGGACTTTTATGAGTCTTGATGAGGGGTATCGGGATTATTTTGTCAGGAATTTGCATGATGCGCTTAGTGGGAATGTTAGTGGGGATCATAGGGAGGCTGTTCGGTATTCGGAGCAGTCTAGGGTTAAGTGTATTGGGATTACTATTGAGACTAGACCTGATTTTTGTTTGAAAACGCATATTAGGGATATGTTGAGTTATGGGTGTACTAGGTTGGAGATTGGGATTCAGAGTATTTTTGAGGATGTTGCGAAGGATACTAATCGAGGTCATACTGTTCTTGCTGTTAAAAAGTGTTTCCAGGTTGCGAAAGACGCTGGTTATAAAATAGTCGGCCATATGATGCCGAACCTTCCAAACATGGGAGTCGAACGCGATCTTCACAGTTTCAAAGAATACTTCGAAAACTCAGCCTTCCGAACAGACGGTCTAAAAATCTACCCAACCCTCGTAATCCGTGGCACCCAACTCTACGAGCTCTGGAAAAACGGTACATACCGCAACTACTCCCCAGACCTGCTAATCGAAGTAATAGCCAAAGTCCTATCCCTAGTGCCTCCATGGGTGCGAATCTACAGAATCCAAAGAGACATCCCAATGCCACTGGTAACCTCAGGCGTAGAAAACGGGAACCTCCGCGAGCTAGCTCTCCGAAAAATGAAAGAATTAAACCTAGTCTGCCGAGACGTCCGAACACGTGAAGTAGGCATAAAGAAAATCCACAAACAACTAGACCCAAAAGACGTCGAATTGATCAGAAGAGATTATTTCGCCAATGGAAGTTGGGAAACTTTTATTTCTTATGAAGATCCTCATAGAGACACTTTGATTGGACTTTTGAGATTGAGGAAATTGGGGGATATGAGGTTTATGAAGGAACTTGAGGGAGAGTGTTCTATGGTTAGGGAATTGCATGTTTATGGGTCTGTTGTGCCTATTCATGCGAGGGATCCGAGTAAGTTTCAGCATCAGGGCTATGGGACGCTTTTGATGGAGGAGGCGGAGAAGATTGCGAGGGAGGAGCATTTGAGCACGAAGATGGCGGTTATTTCTGGGGTTGGAACCAGGCATTATTATAGGAAGTTGGGGTATAGGTTGGAGGGGCCGTATATGGTTAAGGATTTGTGATTAATTTTAAGTTTTATTAGAATTTTTTTTTTTTTGTTTATTATGTAATGATAACTTTTTAAAGCATTTTTTTGTTTTGTGATTTTTATTTATTTTATTTTGTAATATATAGTTAGTTTGTGCTTTTCAAATTTTTTTTAATTATTTTGGTATTTGAATAAATTTATATTTTCAGTTTTTTACCTTTGATAAATTATTTATCATTTAAGAAAGAAAGAAAAATGCTTAAAAAACAATTTAAAAATTTAAAACCTCTATTAAAAAAAAACGCAAAATAATAATGAAAATCCTCTTACTCCTCCTAACAACCCTCACAAACTCCCAACAAATGTCCAACGAGTCCGTATTCTTCAATCTAATAAAAAATTACCGCAACTCTGGCACAAAACTAAAACAAAAAATAACCCTCCACTGGCTCCCAAACATAAACAACAAAATGCTAAACAACACAATAATCCTCGAAACGGGTCCCCAAGACCTAAACTCCCTCCTCCTCTACATCACCAACAAACAAAAAATCTCCTTCGACGAGCTCCAACTAAACCAAAACCTAAATAAACTCGCAAAACGCCATTCCATGAAAATGGCCCAAAACCGCGAATTAGCCTATTTTATCGAAAATGAGGATTTTGACGCGCAAATTGAGGGTTTTGGGAAATATGAGGGGCAGGTTGTACAGATTGTTTTTAGGTTTAGTCAGAAAATTGATAAGCTTTCTAATGTTTTGGTGAATTTGTTGTTGGAGAGGGGGGTTGGGAGGAAGAGGAATAGGGAGGTTTTGAATGATGGGAGGTTTAACTTCTTTGGAGTGGGGTTTGCGAAGGATGAGCAGTTTGTGTATAGTACTGTTTTGTTGGCGGAGAAGTTTGTTTGTTTGAGGGACTGTGTTGTTTAAGTTTTTTTTTGTTATTTTTGTTTTTATTTTTTTGAATTTTAATCCTTTTTTGATATAGAAAATATATACTCTTATTTCAAAATTTTATTTCATAAAAGCCTATTACTTAAAAATAAATTTTTATTTATAAAGTTCAAATAAATTGATTAAAATTCAAAAGGGGTAATAATATAATATGTGATATATAAAAAAATAAATTATCTTTTTTTTTCCTCAAACATCATATAATCAATAAACAACATAGTCGCCATCAAAAGAGACCTAACCTTCCAATCCCACTCACTCAAAAACTCGACCCCAAAATTATCCGCATCAGTAAAAAGACTCTTCAAACACTCCTTATTCCTCTTCCTCACAATCCCAACAACCCTCTCCTGCCCATCAAAAATCTCAAAATCCACTTTCTCCGCCTTCTCACACCCACACCCCGCACACAAGATCCCACACTGACAGCATCTCGTAAAAATCCGAAAAACAAAATTCTCATTATTATCCAAAACCCTAAAATTCGAATCACAACATTTAAAAGGATACTCAATCTTCCCAATAAACTGATCCTGCCCTTCTTCAGTATAGTCAATCAACACAGAAGGACGATTTAAACAAAAACACATGCAAACACAATTTTTTTTTATTTTTAAACAAGTTGGGTCTTCGTCTAGATTTGAGAGGTTTTTTATTTTTAGTGTTAGGGGACGGCATTGGGGTATTAGGCAGTTTCGTGAACAGCAGCCGGATTTTTCTTTTGCTTTCCAGAGCGGTTTGCCGGTTTTTTTTGTTTTTGATGTGTGTTTTTTGTAGATTTTGTATTTGTTTTCTATTTCGCAGCCTGTGAAGGCTTCTAATTTTGACCATTTTTGTTTTATGAAGATTCCTGGTTGTTGCATTATTTTTTGTTTGTGGGGCAGGAATTGTGGGGCTTGGTAGTTTGGGTTTATTTGGTTTTGGTTTTCTGGGGTTATTATTTGAGGGTTTTGCGGGGTTTGTTGGGGGAGGTTTGGGTTTTGCATTTGAGGGTTGAAAAGTCTGTCGTTTTCTTTTTTTGGGGTTTCCATGTTTTTTTTTATTATTTTTATTTTTTAAATTTGTTTTTCTTTGTGTTTATGTGAAAATTTTTTTTTTAAAAACAATAAATTTTTTATTTTTTTTGTTTTAAAAACAATAAATTTTTTATTTTTTTTGTTTTAAAAACAATAAATTTT
>JALZUG010000072.1 GCA_023301685.1 Rickettsiaceae bacterium | reverse complement strand
CCTGCCTATCTGGCACCCAGAAATTGAAGAATTTATTGATCTAAGACGCCCAACTGGCGGAGATGTCAACAGAAGGGCACTAAATATCCATCATGGTGTATGCGTTACTGATGCATTCATGGAAGCTGTAGAAAAAAATGAAGATTGGGAATTAATAAGTCCATTTACAAAAAAAGTAATTACTACAGTTAGTGCTAGAGAGCTTTGGAGTAAATTACTTACCACCAGAATCGAAACAGGTGAACCATATGTACTATTTGTTGATACCGTTAATAAACATATTCCCAAGCATCATAAAAAACTAGGTTTAAAGGTTAAAACTTCTAATTTATGTGCAGAAATAACTTTGCCTACTGGGGTGGATCATTTAGGTAAGAACAGAACTGCTGTATGCTGCTTATCATCGCTAAACCTAGAAAATTATCAAGCTTGGAAAGATGATAAAGAGTTTATTCCAAATATAATGCGTTTTCTTGATAATGTGCTAGAAGATTTTATTCAAAATGCGCCTGATACAATGTCTAGAGCCACCTACTCTGCGCAAAGAGAACGCAGTATTGGCCTTGGTGTTATGGGAATGCACTCATTCCTTCAATTACAAAATGTACCGATCGAATCTGTTATGGCTAAAGTGTGGAACAACAAAATATTTGAGCATATAAATACTGAAGCTGACAGAGCATCAAAATTACTAGCAGATGAAAGAGGAGCTTGTCCCGATGCTGAAGAAGTTGGAGAAAAAGAAAGATTTAGTAATAAAACTTCAATAGCACCAACAGCTTCTATATCCATAATATGTGGTAATTCATCACCTGGCATTGAGCCATATGCAGCTAATAGCTTTACTCAAAAAACTTTGAGTGGCTCATTTACGGTAAAAAATAAAAACCTAGTAAAATTGCTTGAAACAAAGGGATTTAATAATGATCAAGTTTGGTCGTCAATTTCAACTCATGAAGGCTCCGTTCAGCATCTAAACTTCTTAACTGACCATGAAAAAGATGTATTCAAAACAGCACCTGAAATCGATCAAAATTGGCTAATTGAATTAGCATCCGACAGGACAGATTTTATCTCTCAAGCGCAATCATTAAATATCTTTATGCCTGGTGATACAAGCAAACAATATCTACATGATATTCACTTTAAAGCGTGGAAAAAAGGTGTTAAAAGCTTATATTACTGTCGTTCAACATCAATACAAAGAGCTGATAAAGTTTCGCATACAGTAACTCAAGCTGAGGAGATGGTTGAACTTGAGAAAAGGAATAAAGCAGAACCTGGGTTGCCAACAACACGTCCGGAAAGAATAGAAAATAACTATGACGAATGCTTATCTTGTCAATAAAATTAAGGGAGAAATAAATAATGTCATTACTAAACTCAAAACCAATTTACAAACCATTTGCATACCCATGGGCATACGAAGCGTGGCATACACAACAAAAAATTCATTGGCTACCGGAAGAAGTTCCTCTAGCTGACGATGTAAAAGATTGGAAATACAATCTATCTTCAGGAGAGAAGCATCTACTGACTCAAATTTTTAGGTTTTTCACACAAGCTGATATTGAAGTAAATAATTGCTATATGAAGCATTACTCACAAGTCTTCCAGCCAACAGAAATACAAATGATGCTTTCCGCATTTTCAAACATGGAAACAATTCATATTGCAGCCTACTCTCACCTACTAGATACAATTGGTATGGATGAGACTGAATATCAAGCCTTTATGAAATATAAAGAAATGAAGGACAAATATGATTACATGCAAAAATTTGGCGTAGAAACAAAGGAAGATATTGCAACTACTCTTGCAGTATTTGGTGCTTTTACTGAAGGCCTGCAACTTTTTGCATCATTTGCTATCCTTCTAAACTTCCCACGCTTTAATAAGATGAAGGGAATGGGACAAATCGTAACCTGGTCTGTTAGAGATGAAACATTGCATACAAATTCAATTATCCATCTATTTAAAACTTTTGTACAAGAGAACCCAGAAGTATGGAACGAGCAACTAAGAAGCAGACTTTACGAAGCATGCGCTACGATCGTTCACTTTGAAGATGCATTCATTGAACTTGCATTTGAAGTTGGCGGTATTGAAGGACTAACAGCTCGTGAAGTACGTCAGTATATTAGGTATATTGCTGATAGAAGGTTGATGCAGCTGGGACTTAAAGAAATTTATCTTGTAGATAACAAC
This sequence comes from Rickettsiaceae bacterium, assembly GCA_023301685.1. GTDB lineage: Bacteria > Pseudomonadota > Alphaproteobacteria > Rickettsiales > Rickettsiaceae > Megaera_A. The sequence continues at coordinate 13,400 of JALZUG010000072.1, read as the reverse complement.
CCTCTTCCATGGCTTGATGAAATGCTAAACGGTGTTGAGCATGCTAATTTCTTTGAAGCAAGAGCTACTGAATATACTAAAGCTGCAACTACAGGCACATGGGAAAATGTCTTTGCAGACATGGATGCTAAAAGTAAAGAAAAAGAAAAAACAGAATAGCTCTTTCTCTTTTCTAAATTATAACCCCTCTAATATTTCTTACATGAGGGGTTGCTAGTACTACTCAAGACAAATATAATATTAGTTGAAACTCTTTTTGACATATTCAACAAAATCTCCTAGCCTAATTTATGTAATTAATTAATCTGGAGAAAAATTATGGCTAAACAAAAACCAGTATTCGGCCCTAAAAGACCGCCTGAATTACAACCTAACGCACGCGAAATTCCTAGTATACCACCACAATTTTTTCATCAAGTATGGATGCCACTTGTCGAAGCAGATTTAGCAAAAGCTGGTGGAATAGAAGAAGTATTCAATCAAAACCCACTTTTGAGAGAACTTGCGCAAAAATTACTAAATGAAAGAGGCTTAGAAATCGGCGGTTGGGTAAAACAAAATTGCCCAGTAGAAGAAAAATCAGCCACACAAATAGTAGATTCCTTTCAACAAAGAATCAATGCGTCAGAAGAAGAAACTCCCCTTGCTGGAGAAGATTCAGAAGAATCATCAGATGGCTAAATGACTACAGACATACTTGGCTATTAAATAATTATGCCAAGTAATGTATTTGTATTTCTATATATTTAGTTTTAATATTTGCAATTGAATGAAACTTTACATATATAATAAAGTTTCATAGTCTATTCAGATATCAATTTAATTTGGAGAATTAAGATGGGAAGAAAAACAATTGACGGCAAGCCTGTATTTGGGCCTGAAAGACCACCTAAAAAAGAAGAAAATAATTCAAAGAATTTAAAAAATTTTCTTGTTGAAGATTGGCTTCCACTTATACAAAAAGAAGTAGAAAAGGCTGGAGGAATAAAAGAATTTTTAGAGAAGTTTAAAAATCTTGCACCTCAGCTTAGAAAAATAGCATTAGAAAATGGAAATAAAGTAACAAAATGGGCGCCTAAAGCATTCCCTGAATTAGAATTGAAAGAAGAAGATTTAAACAAATCCTATCAAAATCAACTTAAAATATACGATGAAATAATATCATCAAACAAGGAAAATTATTCTGATGAAGACTCACCTATTCTAGGTGAAGATGGAAATGATCAATCAGAATAGTATATTGTATTTGGCACATTACAAAACAACATAAATATGCCAAATATATATGCAATACAAATTGACCAAACAACTGATATATGATACAAAAGTTGTTTATGTTAAAAGCGCTTAAAAGCAGATTGAAACATCGATGACTCAAAACCTAAAAGAACTACTTGCTGATCCATATCTTGACATGGAAGCAGAAATTGCTAAGCTAAAAAAATCAATGAATGCCGTGATTTTGGCACATTACTACCAAGACTCAGAAATACAAGATATTGCAGACTTTATTGGAGATTCACTTGAATTATCTAAAAAAGCAACCGCTACAGATGCAGACGTGATTGTATTTTGCGGAGTTAAGTTCATGGCAGAAGCGGCTCTTATATTGAACCCAAAGAAAAAAGTTTTAATCCCTGACATGAATGCAGGTTGTTCTCTAGAAGATTCATGTCCTGCTGATAAATTTGAAAAGTTTAGAAATAAACACCCAAACCATGTGTCAGTAACCTATATTAACTGCTCAGCAGAAGTTAAAGCACTATCAGACATAATTGTAACCTCCTCTAGTGCAGAGAAAATTATAAATTCTATACCACAAGACAAAGAAATATTATTTGCACCTGATAAGCATTTAGGTAACTATCTAATCCGCAAAACTGGTCGTGATATGACTTTATGGGAAGGAACATGCGTTGTGCATGAAAATTTTTCTGAACGCGAACTAATACGCCTTAAAACATCACACCCAGAAGCAAGGATTATTGCTCATCCAGAGTGCCCTACTGCGCTTCTTGAATATGCAAATCATATTGGCTCTACATCATCATTGCTAAACTATACAAAAGAAAATAATGGTAAAGAGTTTATAGTACTGACTGAACCTGGTATTATCCACCAAATGCATAAAATCTCTCCAGATAGTACATTCTATGATGTCCCTTCCTTAAATAAATCAGGATGTACATCGTGTAGCGAATGCCCTTTTATGAGGTTAAATTCTCTTGAAAAAATATATGCGTGTATGATCAATGGAACTCCTGAAATAACACTCGATTCTAAAACTGCTCAAAAAGCAAAAATTGCACTCGATAGAATGATTGCTGGTAAATATATAGTTGAAGAATCTGCTTAAATATAAAGAACCAGAACTATCGGGTGATTGTATGCATGAATCTTCCGAAGGATACTAAACCCTAATAAAGCCACCTAGATCTTAACCTCTTAAGATAATTCTCAAACCTAAATTTTTTGCATTGCAATCGAGATAATTATCATGTTAACCTAAATATTAGGGAATTTAAGTTGTTGTTAATCAAATGTTATAGCTAATAATATTTATATATCTGGGGGAGGTATGCTATGGGCGGAGTTCTTGGTAATCTAAGAAGAAATTCAGAAACACAGTTAATTTATAAATTTTTTAGGGAATGCTTTATAACCTTACGAAACCCACCTCTAAAGCCAGACATAAAACAAACCAAAAAACTTTTACTTACTGTTGTAGATGAGAACGATATATCACCAGAATTTCTTGTAGAATTTAATAATTTACTTAGTATAAGAAAAAATTATAATAATTTTGCTACTCACCAATTTATTACTACTTTACATGAAACATTCATCAACTCTAATAGTAATCCAGAAAGCTTAACAATTGGCCATATGGCAGCTTTAGAAAATGATACGTTTTTTATGGGAAAATTAGTGACGTATAAAATTATACCAAATTTTCCTAATACTTTTAATAAAAATGGAGAAACTCCTTTACATAGCGCCAGCGAAGCAGGACATACAAAAATAATCGACTTACTTTTAAACACAAACTCAGAAACACTTGAAGATTTCATTAATCAAAAAACCGATAATGGAAAAACAGCCCTCCATCAAGCAACATTTTATAATAAAGTAGATGTAGCTACTAGACTAGTTAGAAAAGGTGCTGATATTGACATTACAGATGCTAATGGATTCAAGCCAATTCATATTGCTCTAATAAGAAAATTAACTCCTATGGTAAAATTTTTGAAAAGCGAAGGGGCTGATATTAATGAACTTGTAGATGGTTATCCACTAATTGCTCTAGCATATAAAATTAATAATATACAGCTAGTAAATTATTTAGTAAACCAAGAGCTTGATATATCTGCATCATATGATGAGACAACATTTATTCATACTATCTGCAGAGATAAAAATTCGAAGTTACTAAGAAAAATAGTACAAAAATATGATATATATACTGAAAGAGAATCTGAGGAAGAACAAGGCTCAGTTATTATAAATATTTTTGATCAAGAAGATGGTATAGGACGAACACCTTTTGATATTGCTTGTAACAAAAAATTCCACTCAGCAATGAAGCTTCTAGCAAGATGCAGTGTTGATGTTGATCATATGATAGACGGAAGTACTGCACTACATAGAGCATGTGCTGATGGAGATCTAAAAACAGCTAGAGTCCTTTTGAACCTCGGTGCTAATCCAGCAATGCTAAATCTAGATGGTTTAAATTGTTGCGAAATTGCTGAATCAACTGGTAATGCAAGATTGCTAGAATTAGTAAGTCTAAGCATGCCTATAGAAATTATCGAAATTATAATTGAAGTCGATGAAGTCGATCTTTCTGCAAATGCTAAAGTACTAGTTGATATTGCAGGTGAGGATCTTCCTATTGCAGTAGAGGCTTAATTTATTGATCTAAATATCTGCTAGCCCATGCAGCAAGCACAGATGCAACATACCTACTATCAGCTGGACTCTTCATAAGCAAATGATCTGCTTTATCAAGAGAAATAAAGCTTTTTGGATGTTTTGCCAATTGATAAATTCTTTGAGCATTTTCGATTCCAACTGTCTGATCAATTGGTGAATGCATAACTAAGAGCGCCCTCTTTAAATTTGCAATTTTACTTGGCATATCCTGATTACATATATCGTCAAGAAATTGTTTTCTTATATTAAATTTCTGCCCTCCTAATACAACTTCGGCCTCTCCTCTGGTTTTAATTTCGTCTATATGATTTGCAAAATTATGTTGAACATGAGAAGTGTCACATGGCGATCCAATTGTTGCCACTGCTTTTATCTCAGGAATAGACGAAGCTGCGGCAATTGCAGCCGTACCGCCCAAGCTATGACCAACTACTATTTGAGGGGCTTTATAATTTTCACGCATAAAATCTGCTGCCGCAATCAGATCATTTACATTAGATGTAAAATTAGTATTAGCAAAATCACCTCCACTTGCACCAAGACCAGTATAATCAAACCTAAACAATGCTATGTTAGCTTGATTTAAAGCTCTTGATATCCGTCCCAATGCACTTATATCTTTATTACCAGTAAAATAGTGAGCAAAGAGGACATATGCTTCAGGCTGTTCTGGTGAATCAAGCCTTGCTACTAAGTCGTCTCCGAATGAACCTTTAAATACTAGTTTATTACTTACTACTATGCGTTTTGTCATTATAGTTAAAATTTTTATTAAGTTTAGGCTATATACTACATTTTCTTAAGCAAGAGGTCAATTAAGCAATAACATTTATTATATTAATAAGTTGCCTTTTAACTAAAAATTAATAAATAACGATTAAAGTGTATTTAGTGGGATCGGTATGTAAGTATGTAAAAATATACTAATATACGGAGGTCATTATGACAGTAATTCTTGCACTTATAGCAGTTTCAGCCGCATTACTACTCGTTTTTTCAGATAAAATCGTTGGATATTACCTACCGGAAAGCTCAATAGCTCAGCTATCTGAAGAAATTGACGATATAATAATTCGAATGGAAGACTCTGAAGATCAACGCTCTGCAGAATAAATGGATTATTTTTTACGGGCAATCACGTCAAAAACATCCCAATGAACTAATTTACCTTCAGTGTTAGGCTTATCGTAAATTCTGTGCATAAAATATAAAATTTGAAATCTATTAGAGTTCATCAGCTTTCTAATCTCCTTTTCAGTCATTGCAAATACTTTTGGAGACTTTACAAAATCGTGTGTATGACCAAAAAAGTTTAAAGCAACTATAGTATTCTGCTTACTATATAAAGACATATGTCTTATAAGCTGAAACACTTTCTTTTTATCGCCAAATGGCAAAGCAAAAAATGAAAAGAAATAATCATAATTTCCACGCATTCTTTCATCTCCAAACTTACGGTTCTGGAACGAAAATTTTCCATAGTGCATTTTGGCTCGTTCAGAGATAACTTTACCTGAAGTCGGACTAATATCAGATGCTGTAACATCCCAACCTTTTTTAATTAGATCTACTGCTTCATTGCCAGGCCCTGCTCCAAACGAAAATGCCCTACAATTTGTACATTGGTTTGGAAAAAAAGTTTGAACTTTTTCATGAAGATAATAGTTACGCTCGCCAATTCTATTAAAAATATAATTCTGCCAATGCTCATTTTCACTAGAGCTTTTTGCATATGAAGTTACTGCAAAAGATATAAAAGTAATAAAAATTATAGTAGTTTTTTTCATAATCATTTCTCTATAATTGCATCTTTTAATTGTAATTGTACTGTTTCTCTATCCTGCCAACTATTGATTTTTAAAGTACCAAACACTGACAAACTATAGGATTTACGTGATAATATCACATTCCCAAGTTCTCCTCCAACAACATTAAATGCAATTGCCGCTATTGGCTTTGAACCATATGAATCTCGACTAGGTGCAAACATAATCCTAATATGTTTTGAAGCTACTATATCAGCTTTAAGTACGTACACATTTGAGAATTTAAATATTGGTGCTGGATTTCCATTGCCAAATGGTTCCATAATATTCATCTCTGAAACAAGCGCAATAGTTGCAGCTGAGCTTGTTAAATCTAAGGCATATTGTTCATGTAAATGCACATCAGATCCAGCCAAGCATTTTCTAAATTCACTATTTAGAAATACTCTGAGCTCTTGCATCATATCAGCTCTAACTGAAAAACCAGCAGCCATAGAATGCCCCCCTCCAGCTATTAATAGATTTTTTTGCTTAGCTTCAATTATTTTGCAGCCAAAATCAACCCCTTTTATTGATCTGCACGATGCCTTACCAACCCCTTCGTTAACCGCAATTACGGCAGTTGGTTTATTGTATTTTTCTTTAAGTCTTCCTGCTACTATTCCTATTACACCAGGGTGCCACCCATCACCTTCGATAAACAGCATTGCATCATTTTCTTGCTCTTTTGCTTTTTCCATTGCTTCGTCAAGCATAGCAAGTTCTATTGCTTTACGTTCCTGATTATAAATATCAAGCTCTTCAGATATCCTAATTGCGTCGCTTGTAGAAGTTGTCGATAGCAAATTTGCACCTAGCGAAGATTTGCCAACTCTTCCTCCTGCATTAATCCTTGGTCCTAAAATAAAACCTAGATGATAGCAATTAATTGCCTCTTGAATGCCCGCAACATCACATAAAGTTTTATAGCCAATATTGCCTCTAGATTTAGCTACTTTTAAACCTTGAGCAACAAATGCTCTATTAAGGTCTGTTAGCTGCATAACATCACAAACAGTACCTAAAGCCACAATATCAAGTTGTTTCATAAGATTAGGTAGAGCAATATTACTCTTTGTAAAATAGTTATCTTCTTTTAATCTGGAAATAAGAGCTACTATAAATAAAAATGCAACTCCAACTGCAGCTAAATTTTTACATTCACTTGTCTCATCAAGCCTATTCGGATTAATCACTGCAACGGCTTTCGGAAGTTCATCCATACTAATATGATGATCGATTACAACTACATCCATACCTAGTTTCGATGCATGTTCAAGTGCATCAAAAGCCACACTTCCACAATCAACCGTAATTATCAGAGATGTACCCTTATCTTTGATCTTTTGCATTGCCTGGGCAGATGGGCCATAACCTTCAGCAATACGATCGGGCACATATATGTCTGAGTCAATTCTAATTTGTCTTAAAACATTCTTAATCAGGGCCGATGAAGTTGCGCCATCAACATCATAATCAGCAAAAATACAGATTTTTTCTTTCAAAGAAATCGCTCTAATTAACCTATCAACTGCCAAATCCATATCTTTTAAATGGAATGGATCTGGCAGTAATGATTTGATTTTTGGATCTAAATACTTCTCAGCATGATCAAGTGAGCTTATTCTGGTCGATATCATTCTGGATAAAAAATCACTAATGCCAAAAACACGTGACAATTCAGAGGCAAAAGATTCATCATAAGGCGTAGCAAACCAATATTTTCCTAAAACTGACTTGCTCACTACTTCTCTCATGAATTAATCTACAACTCTACATCATTGGCGGGATATCAACACTTTTCTTACGCAATAGCAACGCACCAGCATGTTCAAAAATCGGCATAATTCTATTTACTTCAGATGCAAACTCACTATCTGATACTTTTTTGCCTATTTCTTTACTGATAAAACCTTGTATATCTTTTAAACTTTTTGTATTACCAATCATGCCTCTAAAGAAATGTTCAGTATAGTTTGAGATAGGTAAACCAATACTTGTATCGCCTAATAAATCTGATTTCCAAGAAAAATTCATTTTTGATCCAATTATCTGCTGATTATTTTTAACATATTCCGAAACTTGTTCTGGAACATTCATAATAGTATAAAAATATGGAACGTTATCCATATCAGTAAACTTAGCAACTGTTTTCTTCTTTTTAGAAATATAAAAACTATGTTTAATAATTGAACCACACATTAATTCACAAATTGCATGCTGTTCTGCTTTGTTTAGCTTTTTCAAGCTCTTTAATAATTCAGGATCTTTAATATAATTTTCAATACTTAAAACATATCTACTATGAGCAGAGTTAAATTCAATAAAATTCATCTCTGCTTTTTCTACAAATTCATATATTTCAGGAACTGTATATGCACGATCTTGTTTATGCAAAAACATATCGTACATTCCAGCATCTCCATGATGGATATGATCTGCTAACAAATCTTTTCCACGATTATACCAATTTGAATTAGGCAGAGCATTCATTACTGTCCATGCATTTGTTACTTCCTCTGATCGTGAAGTAACGCCCTTATTCACTCTTCTCATCAAATCTTGGATCTGGTATACTCCAGTTCTTCCATATTGCGCATAAACCATAACATTCATGCCTCCTTTCTCTGATAAGGCATCGACAAGCGTTTTTAGCCCTTCATCTGGAGACTCAAGGTGGTGTAGCACTCCCGAACATTGAATATAATCGAACTTTCCAAGCTTTAGATTTGGTAAATTAAAAATACTATCATTTATCCATTTAATATTTTTCAGCCCTCTATTTTTAGCTCTTTCCTGAGCAAGTTTCATACTATTCTTACTAAAATCTAGATAGGTTATTTCTGCATCAGTATCTTTTAGCTGTTCTGCCAGATAAACTGTTGAGTCACCAGTTCCACCACCAGCAATCAAGATTTTAAAACCTTTTTTAAAATCTTCCTTACCATTAAATAGCCAATGATTTATCTCACCCAAATAATCGCCATACATCTTTAAAAGACGTTTTTTATCCTCTTCAGGATCTCTAAATGGATATGGATAATCTAAATAATGATCTTTTACTTGCTTTAGGTCTTTGGATCTTTGATTTTTTTTCTTACTCATGACTGTTATTTATTAAATTTTAACACAGTAATTACTATTGTAATTACCTTAGCTAGTCAACTAATTTTATAGGTTTCAAGAAATATCTTTTAATTTATATAATATATCTAGAGCTTCACGCGGTGATAGTTTATCTGGCTCAATAGATATAAATTCATCAAATAATTTTTTATGCTTAGGATTTTCTGATGAGCTATTAAGTTCAAACAAATTCATATTATATGATTCTTGTGTCATCATCTTTTTATTAGACTTAATAGATTCTTTTTCAAATTTTTCTAGTAAACTTGTTGCTTTTTTAATCACTGATTTAGGTAAACCCGCCATTTGTGCGACATGAACACCATACGATCTATCGGCAGAACCTATTTTGATTTTATGTAAAAACAAAACACTCTCTCCAGTATCGTCTATTGCAACTGTATAATTCTTAAGTGCTGGTAGAACTTCTTCCATTTTTGTGAGTTCATGATAGTGCGTTGCAAACAAACACCTTGCTCTGATTTTATCATGAATATATTCTAACACCGACCATGCGATAGCCACTCCATCATATGTCGAAGTACCTCGCCCCACTTCATCAAGAATTATCAAAGATTTATGAGTTGCCTGAGCTAGAATAGCTGATGTTTCAAGCATTTCTAACATAAAAGTAGATTGCCCTTTATTTAAATCATCTCCAGAACCAATTCTACTAAATATTTTATCAACAACACCAATTTTAGCCAATTCAGCTGGAACAAATGAACCTACATGCGCTAAGATAGCGATAATTGCATTTTGTCTTAAGTAAGTACTTTTACCTGCCATATTGGGACCTGTTAGCAGCCAAACTCTTTCATCAAACTCTAAATTACAGTCATTACATATAAAGTTCTCCCTATTCTTCTTTAGCACTTTTTCAACAATTGGATGACGGCCTCCTCTAATTTCAAATATCATATCTGAACTAATTTCAGGCATAACATAATTATTCTCATCTGCAATATAAGCAAAATTACTATATACATCAAGCAAGCTCAATGATTCAGACATTTTATAAAGGGAGATTTGCTCACTAGTTATTTGCAAGCATAGCTCATTATATATCTCTTGCTCTAAGCTAATTACCAAAATTTTTGCATTTACAATCTTACTTTCCAACTCTTGCAATTCCGCTGTTGTATATCTGATTGAATTAGCTGTAGTTTGCCTGTGGATAAATTTTTCATCAAAAATTTTATTCGCATGCCTTGCTGTAATGTCTATAAATAATCCTAATACATTATTATTTGAAATTTTTAGCGTATCAATACCAGTTTCTTTTTTGTATTGATCTCTCAATTTCTCAATCGCTATATGACTATTATTTATAAGATCATACAACTCTTTTACTTTCGGATGATATTCATGCTTAATTATTCCTCCATTAATAGTGATATTTGGTGCATCATTCTTAATTACTGAATCAATAGATTCATAAAGTCCATTCAAACCAACTAAAGGCTTAACTATTTTTTCTACATGCTGAGGTAATTCAATTCCCTTCTGTGCAACGAATGCTGCTCGAATCTCTTCAGCAATTTCAATAGTATATTTAATACTAAGCAAATCTTTTGGAGTGCTTCGTCCCATATTAAGCCTAGTAATACAACGCTCAAGATCTCCTGTTTTTTTAAGAAGAGACCTTAAATCATTTGTTAGGCGAATATCTTCGTAGAAATATTTAGTTAAATCCAGCCGGTTATTAATCCCTTGAATATCAATTAAAGGAGTAGATAAGTACTTATATAAAAGCCTACTACCAGATTTAGTAACACTATGATCAATACAGTCAAATAAGCTCCCTCGCAAGCTACCTGATGTTGTAACACAAATCTCAAGATTACGCCTGGTTTGTGCATCAATAGTCATAAATTTTTGGTAATTTAGAATTTTAGGCTTAGGCAGTTTTGGTAAACTATCTTTTTGTGTAATCGAAATATACTCAATTATCCCACCTACAGCTGATATATGAATCTCTTCTAATTCACCGATTGCTCCTACATCTTTTATCTGATAAAAATCCAAAAGATTTTTTCGACATTTATTTACTGCAAAAAAACTATCTACCTGAAATGAAATACGCATATTAAGCATAGATCCAATCTGAGATGCAAAATCACTTGTTCTGTATTTCTCAGCAAGCAAAATTTCTTTAGGTTTTAATCTTGCTAGTTCATTGATAATTTGTCCTTCTGGTACAGATATAACTGCGATCTCAGAAGTTGATAAATCGACATATGATAGAGCAGCATTATTTTTACCAATTGCGATGCTAACTAGGTAATTAGGTTCCCCTACCTCAAGAAGAGATTCTTCTATGATTGTTCCAGGCGTGATGATTCTGGTAACATCTCTATTAACTACTGCCTTATAACCCCCTCTTTTTTTTGCTTCTTCGGGAGTTTCTAGCTGATCACAAATTGCTACTTTAAAACCATCTTCCAATAGCTTATTTAAATAATTTTCCAATGCATGATATGGAACACCACACATAGCAATTTCATCATCACCTGTTTTTCCTCTTTTTGTCAGCGCAATCCCAAGGACTCTTGCAGCAGTGATTGCATCTTCATAAAACAATTCATAAAAATCACCCATACGAAATAAAATTAAGCAATCAATATTGGCAAATTTTACATCCAAAAATTGCCTTATAACTGGCGTTGCTTTATCATATTTGTATTTTTCTTTGAATTGCTCTGATTGCATAATTTTTAGTAACTTATATTCATCCTTTATTTCAAAATATCTATCAAATCCTGCGGAGTATCAACAATAAAATTCAGATTATAACTCTGTAATACTAACTTATTATTATATCCCCAAGTTACAGCTACAGAATATAAATTATCTTTATTATGTACCGCTTCAATATCTCTAACTTCATCTCCAATATAGTAATACTCAGTAAGATTAGTCTTCTTCATTATGTATTGAAGTATATTGCTTTTACCGTACACAGAGCTTCCATGAACTATAAATTGGAATGACTCATCCATACCATTTGCTTTAAGAAATGCTTTTACATTAGAACCCGAATTAGTTGTCAAAATTCCAATATTATTACCTGAACTTTTTAAATCCTGAATTATCTTTCTTATACCTTCAAAAGGTTTAAGTTCATGTATACAAGAAGACAACTCCTTCCTAACTCTTCTAGTTAATGATGGTAGCATTGATAAAGTGACACCATGATCATTCATTGCATCCTTTATGCTTTGACTTTTTAATTCTTGTTTTTTTAGTAGATCTATCTGCTTAACTCCATAATCATTTGCAATAGAATTAAAAATCTTGATGACTACATCATAAGAATCGCAAATTGTTCCATCAAAATCAAAAATTACAAGCTTGCTGCCATTTTTGGGCAATATTCCAATCAGTTTTATTGATGTAAAAAATATATAAGCACCCCCTAGAACAAGCAAAAATACTATAAAAGATGCTATTATAGACATAATTTTACTGAATAATATGCTGCATAATATGATCGACAAAAACTTTCAGTTTACCAAACATATATGGCATAATAAAAAGCATACCAAAATATACAGCTACAATTTTTGGAACAAATGTTAATGTAGTTTCTTGAATTTGAGTTAAGGCCTGAAATAGAGATATTAATAGACCAACACCAAGAGCAAGAAGTAATACTGGCATTGACATCATTATCAACACATAGACTGCCTCTCTACCTATCTCGCCTACAAACCCTGGATCCATCTATATCACCTCAAATCTCTAGAATGGAGAAATTATATCAATAACTTGTGATCCAGCTCTTGGCTGCTGAACATCACTTACTACACCTCTACCGCCATATGAAATACGTGCTTCGGCCATCTGGTTAGTTTTAATTGAATTATTACTAGTTATATCTTTAGGTCTTATAATTCCAGCAACTTTAACTTCTCTTAACTCGTAATTTACCCTAATTTCCTGATGCCCTTGTATAACAAGATTACCACTCGGCAATACCTTTGTTACTGTTGCCGCTATTTCAGTTTTAATATCTTCTTTACGAGATATTTTTCCATTACCTTTGTGATTTCTTTTGCTTTGCGTTTTTACTAAATTTGCTAAACTAGCAGTAGTTGAAAGATTTGACTGAATTGCTTTTTCTTTTCCAAATAAATTTGGAATACCTAGCGAATCACTACCATCTCTATTTTGCTCAGTTGAATTATCTAAACTAGCATTATCCTTAATTTCTACAACGACTCTAATAATATCACCCACTTTCCAAGCTCTACTATCTCTGAAAAATTTGGTTGCTCCTGGCTGCCATAGTGAATTTGTCTTTCTCATATGAGCATGCTGTGATTTTAGTCTTGCTTCTCTACGCTCAATTTCTTCTTCATCTTCTTCAACAGTTGGGAGTTCAATATTTTCAAATTGCGGCTCCTTACCAACTCTCTTCAGTTTATCAACAGTATCCTGACATGACATTAACAAAAATAATGATATTACTATTGTCAAAAACTTATTCATTGTCCACCTACCTGTACAGTATTTTTATTTATTATTTGA
>JALZUG010000071.1 GCA_023301685.1 Rickettsiaceae bacterium | reverse complement strand
ATAAAATTGATATTAGAGAAGGTAGTCTGGGTGAAATATCAAGATTGCAAACAGCTATAGTGAAAGTAAAAGCTGTTGCAAGTGCGATAGCAGACCCATTACAAACTGGTTTTAATTCTAAAACTGCAACTGTAACGAGTAGTGAAGTTGTCCCTGGTAGTGACCTTTTGAAAAAGGTAAGAGTTGATAATACAGCAATAACTGGTCCAACAAATGTAGCGGTTGCGACTATTGCTACTGTTTCTGACTTGGTAATTAGAACTGGTGTTGCAAATACAGGTTTTGCAGAAGCCGGTGCTTTAGGACTTGATGGTACTTTAACTCTAACTTTAGCAGGGCAAGCAGTTGCAGTTAATACTGCTGTTGGTGAAACTTTTGATAATGTGCTAAATAATATAAATACTGCTCTTCTGGCAGGAGGGCATGAGTTTGAGGCTTTCAAGTTGCAAGGTGCAGGTGGTACAGCTTTTATTGAAGTAAGGGCTAAAAATACTGGTGCTGCTAGCACTATAGCATTTAACTATGTAGATAATACCGGAGTAAATGCTACAAGTATTGCTCAAAACTCTCTTACTAACGGAGTAAATGCTGATGTTTATGTTAACGGTATTAGACATCAACAAGCATCAAATAAATTTGTTAATGTTGTACCTGGAACATCATTTGAAGTCACTAGAAATAATACTCTAATTAATCCTCTTAATCCAGCAAGTTACGCAAACTTAAATAAAACTACGATTAATGTGTCAGAAGATCAGTCTGCTGTTAAGAAACTCATAGCCGATTTTGGAGATGCTGTAAATGAGTTGTCTTACCTTGTTGCTAAAAACAGCCAGTCTTCACGTTCGGTAGCAGATTTCCAATTTGCTGATCCAACTTCTGATTTTGGTTCTTTTGATGATCCAAATTCACCATTAAGAGGTTCTGCTCTCCTTGATGAGGCGCAAGATTTATTTGACAAGCTTGTAACGCGTAGACCTGGAACAATAGGTGATATTGGTTCATTAGTTAATCTAGGTTTTGGTATTCAAACTGAAACAAAGGAAGGGGATAGCTTTAGTTATGATAGATTGTATTTTGCAGATAAAGCAAAATTTGAAAAAGCATTTGAAGATAATGTTCAAGGTGTTTTAGATTACTTTGTAACTAATACCAAAGTTACTCCAGCTGGTGGAAATGCGGGCTATGTACAATATATACCTTCTGAGAATGCAAAAACAATTACTGATCCATCAATTATTGGTCAAAATATTAATCTAGCAGTAACTTATAGTGGGGCAAGTGCGGTTACTGCTGTTGTAGCGACAGTAAGTGGTGCAGCCGTCAATGGTATCATTACTCATGATGCTAATAGTGGCAGATATAACATATCTTTTGAAGGTACAGTGTTAGATGGTATAGATTTTTCTATAGATCCAAACGGTGCTGCAGGTGTAACTGAACATTCTACTATTGTATATAGCTCCGGACTAGTTAATGAGATCAGGCAAGACGCAAGAGGAATCCTAAGCGATAATGGTTTGAGTGGCTCATCAGTTGTTGAAGGTAGCCAGATTCAAGATAGAATTACAGCTGATAAAGAAGAATTATCTAGAGTTGATGCAGAGTTTAAGAAGTCTATTGACGATATAAAAAATGTAGAAAGCCAGTTAGCATTTATGGAGCAGCAAACTAACTTGTTATTAGCATCAATAGAAGCTATACTGGGTGATGGTTAGTAAAATCACAATATATAAACCAGGGAAGAATTTGTTATGTTAGCTTTTGAAAAATATAGAACAGCTACAGCTACGACCAGTGATTCATCACATCAATTAATCTTTATTTTTGATGAGGTTATGAAATTGCTTCATACTGCTAAAAAAGCAATGGAAGATGGTGATCACGAAATGAAATTTAAAGCAATTTCACGAGTTGTTGAAGTATTTTACATTTTGAAATCAGGTGTTGATCCTGAAACAATGGATGAAAGCACAAAAGCGATTGATACGTTTTATGGTGCTACTATTGCTAGACTTGAGCAAATTAATATGAGCGACGTGGGTGCTGAAGAAATGCAGCCTTTGATCGATGCACTAGGTGAAGTCCGTTCTGCCATTATTGCATCAACAAGTGGTAAGGATGAGAGTGATAAATCTGAGAGTGGAGATAATTCATAAAGACTACTTTATTAAGCTATTTTGACGTAGAGACTAAGTGACGTGGTAATCTCTAGCTTTTTGTCATTGCGAGGAGTGAAAGCGACGTGGCAATCTAGAGCTCTTGCAACAAGTGATATGTTTATATGTGGTAAGGTACCTGGATTGCCGTGCTTCGCTCGCAATGATGAGAGGGTATTAGTTTGCAAGAAACTAAGCGTAGCAGTAGTTTATTAGTTTGATAATTATAAATCTATTTTTTCCAAACAAATTTTTTCGGTTGTTTTTTTAAGTTTTTCTACTCGTTTGATAAGATAATCTAACTGTTCTTTTGAGATTATATAGTTTTTATTATACCTAGCGTCAACATATGCATCACGAAGAAGCTCAAAACATTCTTTTCTCTCTGGGGTGTCAATTGGGAATATCTTAAGTAAATCATCATGATAGACTCTAACCATACCACCAAGTTCTTCAAGATCATGTAATTTGGGTTTATAGCCAGTAAAAACCAGAAGAATTGCATTGTAGAAGCTTTCTGTTGATTGGTGTAATTCAAAGGCAGAACTCCAGTAGACTTTTCTCTCATGTGCATTTTTTGCTTTAAAAAGAAATTCTTCTCCTCTTTCAAACCAATATTCATAATCATCTTCAGCTATTTCTCGTTTTTCATTTTTGCTTAGATTTTTAGCTTCAGCTAAGGGAGTAACACCATCATCATATAATAATATTCCTTCTTTTTTGATATCTGAGAAGAAATATTGATTTTTTTCTAGCTGCTTATTGACATATGTAATTGGTTCTGTGATCAATGTAATTGGTGGATTACTGCGTAGATTTTGCTGTTTAAGTAATGTTTCAATTTTGTCTCTTACATTTGATTTATGAAAATCTTTAGAATATTCTTTTTTCAGAACAATTAAAATATCCAGGTCGCTTTCATAGGAATATAGGATAGAGCCTTCAAAATACTTGTCTTTGACCCATGTGCCCCTCGCATATGAGCCAAATAAAATAATTTTTGATATTTGTTTCTCAGCTACAGATAAAATTTTAGCAGTAATAATAGCTAATCTATCTTTAATAACTAAGCTTCTTTCTGGTAATTCTGATTTCATAATTTTATCTAGTATTTATTGAGAACATTATGTTATGAGAACTGTTAGAAATCAATATTTTTATAATAGTCTATTATAGACAAATCTATAGCAAAAGTTATTTGCCTCTTTTAACCATAAATATATTAGGATCCTTTTAGTTGAGCTTGTTTAGCGATATTACTTAAATACTTGTAGTAAGTACTAATAACATAACAATAAATATAGTAAAAACTATAAATATAGCGTTTTGTTGATTATGAATTGATCCAAGTTTATTAGCTGTCTGCTTTTCAAGATTATTAAACGCCCATGGTTCCCCAGTTTCGTCTTTTTGAACTCGAATATTCATCCAATTTGCATATAGTTCAAAGAATACATCTCCAAGCCATTCTATAAAATTTATTGGCTTAGTATCTTTTCTGCTAGTCATATATAAGTATGAAGTGAATAATGCAGTAAAGATTATAACTACTTGCTTGAATACGTCAAAGCTAAATATATCCATCTTATTGAAGCTATTAATTTCATTTAGGACAGGTATATGTTTACCTGACACGGCAATAGCTACAAGAGTTAAGGTCATAAATATTATGCTGACTTTAGAGTATATATTTAGAGTTATTTCTGTTGATTTTGATGAACGAAAATATTTTTTCCAAGGCAGAATAAATACTGTCATAAAGCTTAAGAATATGATTGTTGCATATGTTAAACTATCATGAAAGAGGTGTGAAAGAGCCGATTTAACAGTAAATGAAGAAGAAAGAGGGATATTTGCCATCATTAAAATTCCTACCGTTATACCTAATAGTAAAATTTTATTATTAATTTTTTTGATGTCTTGGCAGTTATTAATACCTCCCTCATCAACTAGAATCGCTGCTGATATACTAAGCAGTGATTTATAAACTATATGTATAAATAGATAGCAAGTTGTTGCTAATATGGCTTCCTCTGTTCCAACACTAATTCCAAGTAGCATCAGCCCCATTGACATAATAGAAAGATAACATAGAAGACTGAATATATTTTCTTCCATCATGGCTTTAAATGAAGAGTAAAAGATCATAATTATTGCAACATATTTCATTTCTTCTAGCCCTAAGAATATTTTTGCAAGAAGAATAACTGACACTTTAGTTGTAAATGATATTAGATATAAAAAGCCAGATGGTGAAGCTTTTGGATAATATTTTACCATCCATCCAGAAAACGGAAAAGCTGCAATGTTTATAAGCATACCAACTAGCATTATATAGAGCATTGGAGAAGAGTAGTTTGGATCATCTAGTAATGATGTTGCTGGTACTATAGTAAGGTCATTGTTTTTAGTAATGAGATATGTAATGCCGATAATAATCATATTACTGCTCATTAAGTGGGTTATAAAATATTTTTTTGCTGATCGCAGGCTTGCTCTTGCTCCACCAATAAAAATAATAGCAGATGAGAACACCATCATTAGTTCTAACCCTATAAACATTGATATAAAGTCTTTTGCAAATAAACTCATGAACGCAAAAGCCCCATAGCAAGAACCAAGTATGATTTCTAATTTTTTATTTTGGCCAATTGAATAGGAGTTTGCTGCAAATAAAACACAGAAAAATGATATGCTAATTAGCGTATCATAGTTACTAAAACTAAAGAAAAAAGTTAGGTTTGCTATTTCTATCGAATCATTTTCTGCAAAGTTAAAGAAGATTGCAGCCGATACTATTGGCAACAATAAAGCAATAATATTGAAGACTCGATTATGCTTAAAAGAAATAATCAATGCAATTACTGATGTTAGAATTATCGTAGTTGGATGGTATAACATATTAATTATTATTCTCTTATATAAACATCAAAAATTTAGTAATTGCCTGTTGTATTGGTAAAAATGCAATTACTCCAGTTAAGCATAGAGCTATACTTAGTATCATAAATATAGGGAGTCTATTTTCTGCTGTATGTTTTCCACTTACAACTCTTTTAGATGCTTTACTGTTCGGAGCTTCATCAAAATAAGGTTTTAGTTTTAAATGTAGTATAAAATTATCAGTAGTTGGTCTGTAGATAAATATTAGCATTTTGATTACGTATATAGCCGAGAATAATGTACTTATCCCAAGAGTAATCATGACAAGAAGGTTTCCAACTTCTGCGGCTGCTAGCATAATGTAGAATTTGCTAATAAATCCAGCAAAAGGTGGCATCCCCATTAGGGACAATCCAGCTATTAGCATTACAAAACTTGTTTTGGGCATAGTACGTCTAATGCCAATTAATTCTCCAATATGATAAGCATTTTTAACGCTGTAGATATTTCCAGCTGCATAAAAAATACATATTTTTGTAAATGAATGCGAAATCATATGCATAACTGCAGCAATCAGCCCTTTGGGTGTTAGTAGGAATGCACTGAGCAATGCAATACTTAATTGATTTATTGTTGAATAAGCTAGCACCATTTTTACTTGAGTAAACCGTATTGCTTGCAGTGAACTATATATAATGGTGATGATTGGCAGAATTACTAGCCAATTATAGTCGGCAAAAAGAGTTTGTAGATAGGTAAGACCAAATACATATGAAAGAATTTTATAAATACAAAATAAACCGGTTTTTACTACGACTACAGCGTGTAATAATGCGCTTACAGGATAAGATGCTACCATTGCAGATGGAAGCCAGCTATGGAATGGATATATAGCAGCTTTGGCAACACCGAAAATAAATAGCAAGAGTAAAATAATTGCATGTATGTCTGAGAAATACCCTTGAACAAATCCCCCTGAAGTAAAGTTTCCGTGACCTATTGTTGAGTATATGATAATTATCGCTGGTAAAAATAGAACTAGGCCCGATAGCATCAGTATTTTAAGATATTTAGTAAGTCCTTTTGACACTTTTTCGTTATTGTAATGTGCAATTAGAGGAATAGTGCATAGAGTTAGCACTTCATAGCCTATAAACATCGTAAATAGATTTGCAGATAGTGCAATAAAGCTACCAATCATTACGCAACAATTAACAAAAAACAGAAATCTATTACTGTCTTTCATTTCGTTGATATCCAGGAATTTTATGGTATAAAGCAAAGCGCATATCCACAATACTGCAAGCAATGTAAGAAAGATCATGCCTAACGGTTCTAGATGCAGTGCGATGTTATATTTTCCAAGATCAAGTAGTATAAAACCTGTTTGAATGCCGCTTAGGAAAAGATAATCAAGTAATAAAACGTTAGCTAAGAATGATGCGCTTACAATTAGTAAGAAAGTACTTCGAGTTTTGCTATCTTCTTTAGTAGCAAAAGGTGTAATTAAATTTACAAAGCCAATAAGCAAAGTAGAAATTACTAATAGTTGTGGTGCTACAAAGTCAATCATTAAACTTATGTCCCGTTTTAATTATATTCCAATTATAACTGATTCAGTATATCCAGCAAGATTCGCAATATCTTTCACATAAATAATAGTTACCATTTGAAAGATGATAATAGTTGTCAGTCCATAGAGTTTTGTATTTATCTCGATTGTACCATTAGATTTTGGACTAAAGAAAATTGCTTTAGTAAATTTTAAATGGTATAGAAGGCCAAAAACTGCACCAAGTATTACAATAACAAACTCTAAATATAAATTTTGTGAAAATAATAAATCGAACATTTTTACTTTAACAACAAACATACTAGTTAGTGGTAATCCTGCACTAAATACAATTGCGGCAGCGGTAAGTACTTTAAAAAATGTGCTATTTTTTATTGACTTAAATGATGCAAATTTTAAATCATCTGTTTTATGCTGAATATGTGCAATTATAGTAAATAGTGATATTTTGTTTATTGCATCAAGAATTAGGAGCTGAAATAAAAGTTCGCGTGCTGACCAAATTGACATTAAAAGAAATATATAACCAATTTGTGAAGCAGTAGAGTAAATTACAATCTTTTTAATTGTATCAGCTTTTAGTGCAAGTATTGTACAAATTACTATTGTAGCCATAGAAGCAGGCCTTAATATAGAAGTCAATGCTTCATGAATTACTTCACCATCAATTGTAAAATGTATAAATCGTAAAATTATATAAACTCCCATCAAGCTGGAAATTGATGCTAAATATGTTAGGACAAAAGGTGATGCTGCTGAATATGCTCTTACCATCCAGAAATGCATAGGGAAGAACGCCATTTTAAGTATGGCACCGCTTAGGAAAAATACAATTGCTGTTACGACAACTCTTGAAGAATAATGTCCTTCGAGGATTTTTGCTATATCAGTTATATTTAAACTACCTGTTATGGCTAAGAAAAATCCTATTCCAATTAAGATTAAAGTAGCTCCAATAGTTCCCAGTATAAGATAGTCAAATGCTCCAATTAGTGCTCTAGGGTTTTTTCCTTTTGACATTAGTACATATGTGGCAAGAGAAGAAATTTCAATGAACACGTAAATATTAAACAGATCGTTTGTACAAATTACCCCGAGATATCCAACATGTGCAAAAAGCAATAAAGCATAAAAAAGATGTTGTTTTCTAGTTTCAATAAATGCAGTAACTGTTTTATTGACTAATTCCCTTCCAAATACCAAGAAGAAAAATAAAATAGCATTCAATAGAATGATAATCGGTTGATTTAGGTAATCTAGTTTATACTCAATGCCAACTGGTGCTTCCCATCCCCCAAAACTATATGTTAATCCATCATTTATATGTTGCATGCAGTATAAGGAGAGTAATAGACATGCTGTAGTGCTGATTACAGCAACAATCCATGAAAAAAATCTGTGAAAGCTCAGTGCGGATATTAAAGCTGCAAAAAGTGGAATAACAATCTGCAGCGCCGGAGCAAATTTAATAATGTCTATCATCAATCCATATCCTCTTTAGCACTATCAATCTCGCTTTCTAAAATTGTACCATATTCTTTACGTATTTGATAAATTAGTGCAAGTCCAACAGACATTGTTGCAAAACCAACTACGATTGCTGTCAACATTAAAACATGTGGCAATGGGCTTGAATAGATATAATTACATCCTTGTGATGATTGACAAAGATCAATAGGTACAATTCCGTTTGCAGTTTTTCCAAGAGCAATATAAAAAATTAGCACTGAGCTTTGAAATACAGCTAGGCCGATTATTTTTCTTACAAAATTATCACTTGTAAGCATTATAAATAGGCCGCTTGCTAATACAATTACTGCAAAGAAATATATCAAATTCTGCATAATTATTATTCCTCTCTTAATAGTGAATATATTAAACACATAATAGAAGAAACTGTTAGTCCAACGCCAAGTTCAATCATAAAAATCCCAAGATGTTGACCTGCGATATCATCCTTAAGTAGTGCACTATAATTCAAAAATTCAGCACCCATAACTAATGATATTATGCCTGTTCCTGCATAGATAAAAACTCCTAGAATTCCACATATTGTTAGACCTTTTATTGAAAAATGTTTTTTCAATAACTCTTGTCCAAATACTAAATCATAAGCTATGATTCCAGTTGCAAAAATTACGCCTGCCTGAAACCCTCCGCCCGGAGATACTTCACCATTTAGTTGGATATAAATTGCATACAATATTATGTACGGGACGATAAATGGAAGAATAATTTTAATAATGTTAAATTCTTTAAGCACCAGTTTTTTTCCTCCTCGAGGTAATAACAATAACTGCAAGACCTGCAATAAGTATTACTGCTGTTTCGCCTAGGGTGTCAAAGCCACGATAACTTGCCAGGATAGCTGCTACTATAGAAGGTATAGCAATTTCTTGATGTGTGTTTTCAACATAGTATTTTGTTAGATGATTTTGTAGAGGAGAGTCTCCAGCGCCGAACGCTGGAAGATCAAGTGCAGCCCAGCTTAGACAAATTATAAAAGTACTACATAATATAGAAGCAAAAATTACTTTAGATTTACGGGTTCTTCCTACGTCTTCTCCTACAACTTTGACTAAGTTTAGTAGTACGCAAGTTGATAAACATGCTCCAAGTGCAGTTTCGGTCATTGCTACATCTGGTGCATCCATGAATAAATAGCAAATCCCTATAAATAAGCTAAATACTGACATGATGATTATAGATTCAACTAAGTTCTTGCTAGTAATTAGTTTCAAACATGTAATAAGCATTACTATTGCTGAAATGCAAAGTAATATTTCGTTGATATAAAATTCTGACTTTATTGGAGTTAAGAAGAAATTATCCATTTACTTAATCCTCCCATTTTTGTCAACTTTATACAGCAATGAAGCTCTGCCAAGAGCGTGAGTTGATATGGGGTTAAGAATAAAAACCAACACTGCAATGAATAATAGTTTTATTGAGCTAGTAAGCTCGCTTTGCAAAAGAGCAAGTCCAATAAAACAGAGTGGGCCTCCGCAACATTCAATAACACTCGCAGCGTGGAGTTTTGTATAAAAATCTGGAAATCTAAATAAAGCTATTATTCCAGATACTATAAAAAATAATCCGAATATAACCAGTAACCAACCAAAGAAAATCATTTTTGTTCTTATATTTTGCCCTTCGTTAATAATTTATTTCTACAAGAATTTTCCTGTTTAGACAAGAGTTATAGAGGTTTTTAGGAGCAGTAATATTAAAATTATTGTTTGTAGGTTCTTAGCGCTCGCTAGACATTAGAGTATAGCTATTGAAATCAATTTTAAACAAAGGAGGTTTTTTTGGAAAAAGGTTGTTTTTGTTCTGATTTAATTATCAAGTCTGCAAAGGCGAGCAATACCGTTATTTCAGGGTATGCTAGTGTTTTTGGAATTCTTGATAGTCAGAATGATGTAATTGTAAAAGGTGCTTTCAAATTAGCAGAAAGTGACAATGTTAAACTATTATGGCAGCATGACCCAGCTAGACCAATTGGGGTTATAAAATCGCTCTGTGAAGATGAATACGGTCTAAAATTTGAAGCTGAAATAAATAATAGAATTGAAGTTGGAAGAGAAGCGTCAGAGCTCATAAAGCAAAAAGCTATTTGTGGTCTAAGTATTGGATTCTCAATAAATTCTTCAAGCTATAACGAAAAAGGAATGCGAGTAATTGATGATGTGAATTTAGCTGAGATTAGTGTGGTTACTTTTCCGGCAAATAATCAAGCAGAAATTACTCATGTCAAAAACAAGTCATTATCTGAGTGTGAAAATAATTCAACTCTTGATGAATTATCAAATTTAGTCAAAAAATTAAAGGAATATTAGAGGTGTTATGCAGGAAAATAAAATTAATGAAATGGCAAGTGATATTAAAAATTTTATGTCGCGTGAGTCAAAAAAATCAATAAAAATCAATAAATTAGAAGAGAAAATTAATAAAATGCAGAATTATATGTCAAGACCAGAAATGATGAATATGGACAATACGGAAGAGCAAAGTTCATTTAGTGATTATATTAGAAAAGGTGTTCAGGGTAATCTGACTACTAAGTCACTTAGTGGAGGTGAAGAAGAAGCTGGAGTAGTAATCACTCCAACATTAAGTAAGCAAATTATTTCAATGGTAAACCAAAGATCAGTGATGAGGCAAATAGTGTCTGTTGAAAAAATATCAACAAGATCGTTAGATATCATCTATGAAGATGGAAATTTTGCTGCAGGTTGGGTTGCTGAGGCTGCTGGAAGAGATGTAACAGATACTCCAAAACTAAAGAAAAAATCAATACATACTCATGAAATTTATGCTCAGCCAAAAGCAACACAAAGTTTAATAGATGATACTGAGATAAATATTGAAAATTGGCTTGGAGAGAGAGTGGCAGATAGTTTTATAAAACTAGAGAATGAAGCTTTTGTCTCTGGAGATGGAGCAAATAAACCTAACGGCTTTTTATTAAATGCTAAGATTGAAAAAATTGAGACAGGTAATGCAGTGAATGTTGAAATGCTACTGAAATTAATCAATAGCTTAGATGAAGGGTACCTTTCAAATGCATCATTTATTATGAATAGAAAGACTTTATCGTCAATACAAGGACTAAAAGATGAAGGTGGAAGATTCATTTGGAATCAGTCACTTGCAAACCCTTTGCAACAAACTATTTTCGGTATTCCAGTTGTTATAAGCTCACACATGCCTGATGTTGAAGCAGATAAATTGGCTATTGCGTTAGGTGATTTTAAATCAGCGTACAAAGTTGTTGATAGAACTGGAATTAATCTAATGAGAGATCCATATACTGAAAAGCCATTCGTAAAGTTTTATGCAGTTAAAAGAGTTGGTGGAGATGTTATAAATCCATCTGCTGTTAAACTAGCTAAATTTACTGAATAAATTTTAGTAACTTAGGTGATCACTAAGGTGGTCACCTAAGAATATATAGTAGGTAAGAACAATGAAGTTGAAATATCAAATTTTAGAGAAAGAAAGTGTATCTATACTGAAACTAAAAGAAGTAAAGAATTTTCTGCGGATTTCTCACGATTATGATGATTCTTTAGTGAAAAGCTTAATCCAGGCTGCAACTGATTATGCAGAAAATTTTACTGGTAAGTTTATCACTATTAGAACAATACAGTGCTCAGTATTTCAGGCAGATAGAAAAATTCATGTCAAATATACTCCCCTTAATAAGGTGCTATCAGCAGAAAAAGTAGACGAGGATAGAACAGAGGATATTAATGATTCTTTTGGAGAAAGTAACTTGTGTGAATCATGCATAGAAATTAATCCAATATATACAGGTCAAGATATGATTATTAAGCTTAATTGTGGTTACGGTAAGAAAACTCCTCAAGCAATCAAAATTGGGATATTAAAGCATGTTTCTGCAATGTATGAGCTAAATGAAAATTCCTTAGACCCTGTAGATGAAGTTAGAAACCTATATCTACCATACAGAGTGTTTAAAATATAAAGTTATTAGATTATTAAATATGAAAAAGCAAAGTATTATTTCAAGATTTGCTCACAGAATTTCTGTGCTTAAAAATGTAGCCGAGGATGAATTAGCTGATGCTGAGTGGGAGGAGTTTGCAGTTTGTTTTGCTGAGGTTCAGCCTGTTTGTGATAATAAATATGTTTCCTTGGAAGGAATTTCTTTTGGTGATGTAATTACTGAAGAATATTTCCACTTTAGAACTAGATATATAAAAAATATTACTAAGGAAATGCGTATATCATTTCATGAAAGAACATTTGAGATAAAGCGTATCATTAACCATCAAGAAAAAGATCGAATGCTTAGCATTATAGCTTTGGAAGTATAAAGAGGAAATTATGTCTATTACATTTATTAGTGATCTTCAAAAACAAATTTATAGGACTTTATCCAATACTCCTGAAATTAGCGCTTCCGTTAATAAAATATATTTTGGTGCAGTTCAAGATGGTAAATGTCCTTTCTTATTGATTAGCATACAAAAGGCTGAGGAATTATCATTGCACGTTGATCAAGTATATTCAGTTGAATTTCAAATTTCAGCTTATGCGAAGGATCATCATCATAGTTTGCTAATATCCTTAGCAGATAAGATAGTAGAAACATTAAATAATGCAGAGATATTGTTTGAAAGTTTTGATGTTGCTGGGATGAAAGCAAACAAAATTAGTTTTGAAAAGGCTAAGGATTTAGTGCTAAACAAATTGTTGATTAGTTATAAAGCTTTAATAAAAAGGAAAAGTGATGAGTGATTCTCATAACGTAAATTTACCCAGTTACATTGAGATTTTTGCAGTTGCTACAATAGAATTCTCTACTATCTGCGCATCAACTAAATCCGGCAGAGAAGTCAGGAATGCTAGTAGTTTTGTCCCCAGAAGGAGCTATTTATTAAAAGATTGTCGTTTGTCTCGAGCACAATTTGAGATATTTAATAGTTTTTTCTATGCAAGATGCGGAAGAAGATATGCTTTTCGACTGAAGGATCATTGTGATTATAAGGTAAAAAAGCAACAAATAGGAAAGGGGGATGGAGCTATTAAAAAGTTTCATCTAGTCAAAATATATCAAGATTCTAGGGCGCCATATGTAAGAGAAATTACTAAACCATTGGATAAGTCAATTTCCATATTTACTGGTGAAGATGTGATAGTTCCTAAGGAAATTAATCTAAAAACAGGGGTTATTACTCTATCTGATGCATTGTTAGAGGGCACAGAATTATTTGCGAATTTTGAATTTGATGTACCCGTTAGGTTTGATAAAGATAGTTTTCAATATAGCTTTAATGAGGATGGAACTATTTCACTTGATGATGTTAGGTTAGTTGAGGTGTTATGATTGATGACAATTTTATGCATCTTTTTCATATTAAGTCAAAATATGAAGAAGAACTTTATTTTACATCCTCAACATTTCAAATAAATCATGAAGATAAAATATATGTTCCATTCTCAGGTCTTTCAATTTTTTCTGGAGAGTTTAATGACTCTGCTCAAAATGAAATAATATTACATGGAATTTTTGAAGAGCAGGGGATTATGGCTGATCAAGATTTAGTTGGAAGCGTTATTAAAATTATAAATTTTGAGTGTGGAATAACAAATGAGCTTGTAACGTATATCTGTACAAAGCAAATTTCTGAAGGTTTGGAATTTAAACTCGTTTGCCAACCAGAAATTATAAAGCTAAATCAATCATTGTTACCAGTTTTTAGTAAAAAATGCAGAGCTAATTTTTGTGATAAAGATTGTAAGTTAGATATAAATAATTTCAAGATTGAGATTTTAGTAGTTAAAATGGAAGGAAACAGTCTTTTTTGTGCAGATCTTAGCAAACATAAAAATAATTATTTCTCTGGGGGGAAATTATTTGTCGCTCGTGATGGTAGGCAATATGAGTATGACATAAAGAACCATTTCGCCAATAAGATTGAGTTATTACACGCTCATAATTTAAATATTAAAGATGTAAGTAAATTTTATTTAGCTCCAACATGTGATAAAAAAATTAGAACTTGTTGCTATTCTTTCAATAATACAGTAAATTTCAGAGGCGAGCCGGATATACCGGAACATAGAATAATTAAAAATTAATATTTGATAGATTAAAATGTTTCAAAGATTTTTTTCGGGTTTTTTAAGTGTATTTAGATTTGGTTCAGTACCAATTAAAAATAGTATAAATACTGACTGTCCTGAAGAGTATATTGATATAGTTGAGAAAGACTTATATCTATCATATGAGAAATTAAAAAATAACCATGAAGGAAAGAAAGAAATTTTTTGATAATAACCGTCTTAATAAAGGTCATAAAAAATTATCAAATTCAGCGCAAAGTGATACAAATGTTGTTAGAAAAAAATATCAGCACGTATTGCCTCCAATAGAGATGCTAGAGCACTATGAAGAGCTAAATCCAGGAACACTTGATAAGCTGTTAGATATGGCTAAAAGAGAGCAAAATCATAGACATTCAGTTGATTTAATGGCAATGGAAAAGCATAATAAAGCTACTACTCTTGGAAGAGTGTTTTCGCTAGTTTTTGTTGCCTTTATCTCTATAACAGCACTGATGTTAGTTATTGTAGGGAGTGTGTTTGTTGCTGCTGTATTTGCATTTTCAGCTTTTGCTTGTATCACAATAGTGTCATATTTTTATTCTAAAAATTCTTTATTAAAAGAATCAAATAGAATTAAATCATCAAAACCTAGGCCTTCTAGGAGTTATAAAAATAATAGAAAACAAAAAAATTAGTAACTATAGCTACTTATTGCTTAGCAGAGCTTAAGTTTAGAGTCTTAGTTTCTAAAGAAGTGGTTAATTATTATCTTAGCTCCTACTTAGCTTATACAAATTTTCTAACAAAAACTTATATGTTTAAGTAAGTCTTGATAATCCTTATTAAGGCTTTTGATGTATCAAGTAAGATCAGCAAGGAATTTATTATTAATCTGTAACCTACTGATATTCAGGCTTATGTTGCATTTTAGTTAATTTTTTTATCAAAGAGCTTACTAATTATTAAAAAATGTGTATATTTACAATCTGAAGTTGTAAATATTACAGATATCTTAATTTTTTAAGAATTATGTGATTTAATAATGTATATTATAAGGGAATAATATGAGTAAATATAGTGTAATAAAGTTTCAAGCTCCATTTGAAAGGTTAAAAGAATATGATCTGTCTCCAGAGGTTAGACTTCATAAAGCAATTATTACTCAGGCAATAATTGATGTATCAAATATTTCTAATACAGTTGCTTCTAAAAAGATTGAGTTAGAAGCTAAAAATTGGCTTTTTGGTGATTCTTTTCATTTTAAAGACATTTGTAACAAGGCGGAGTTGGTTCCTGAAGAAGTTGTAAAGATGGCCAGAGATGCAATAGAAATGAATAGTAATAAAATATTCTACCAATATAATAATAGGCAAAAAATAGCATAATTCTAGTTTTCAACATATATAGCAATATTTAATAGGTTGGTTTAGTAAATTATAGTCTAAACGATATACCAAAATTATATTTTTTTAGGCCATAAATAAATCTGTGCTTGAGTTAATTCTAAATGTATAATAATTATATGGTATCGTATAAGTTGAAATTTTATTTAGGAGTTAATAATGCAGGTAGATACATCAGGGCAGCAAATGTCAGTAGGACAATCATTAAACGAGTATGTAGATGGAAGATTACAAGAAGTTGTGGGTAAGTATTTTTCAAATGCCCCTAGTGCTCATGTGCATTTTTCTAAACAAGGTCACGAATTTAAATGTGATATAGTTTTACACGAAGGAACAGGGAGACACGTTGTGATCAAGAGCAATAATACTTCAGACGAAGTTTATAATGCATTTGATATCGCGCTTAGCAAACTTGAGAAGCAAATGCGTAAATATAAATCAAAGTTAAATAATCATCATAGAGGTGTTAAGGCTTCAGAATTATCTCCAGACGCAGTAAAATATGTTATTTCTTCTAAAGGTGAGAAGGAAGAGCAAGAGTTTGACATAGATAATCCCGCTATTGTGGCTGAGAAGCCAACTCAGGTTTTACCGCTAACCGTTGGTGAAGCAGTTATGAAAATGGATCTAGAGAATTTACCAGCTCTTATGTTTGAAAATGCTAAAACAGGTAGAGTGAATGTGGTTTATTACAGAAAAGATGGAAATATTTCTTGGGTAGACTCTAAATGACTTCCTTACACTGAGCCGAATATAGATATTATTAGTTTAATTACGATAGAAAAAGCTTAGCTTGTACTCATGCTAGGCTTTTTTTACATAAGTTTTATTAATTTATCTGCTCAAATGACCACATAGCTGAGTATAGCGAAAAAAGATCAAATGTTTTTGGATTATTTTTATAATCAATTTCAGCTTGCTGAATATATTTAAGGCATCTAATAGCATCTTTTGAAGTATGCTTTCTTAGAATCTGTTTAAAATCTGCAAGATATTTAAAGAAAATAGGGGGGTATAATGATTTAATTGCTATATCTATATTTTCTCCATCTTCAATCATAGATACCACAATATAAATATTTAAGTAATATCTACTAAGAGCTCTAATCATCAGTACTTCATTCTTATTCTGTTCCTTCAATTTCTTTATTTCTTTCAGAAAATTGTCTGCTTCCTTTTTTGCAAAATAAATGCACATTTCATCCCCACTTGCAAGAAGGTCTGTACTTAATGTCAATAAAACATCTTCCTTCTTTATGTGAGATTTGTCATGTGTAAAGCTAAATATCTTTTCTAGTTCAGATTTAATGATTTGATTATCACCTTTTAGATGTGACTTTAGATAAAATAAGGCTTCTTCGTCTATGTTTTTGTTATGCTTTTTACATTGTTGAAGAATGATCTTTGCTATCGTATCTTCATTTTCATAATAACAGCCTATTGAAGCTATATCCTGACCTTTTTCAAAAAAGCTACGTATCCCGGTTGGAGATAAAGATTCTTCACTGTAAAAACAAATAAAATGTTCAAAACTATTTTCTGTAATACATTTTTGAATTTCTTTGGAAAGAGGGCCTTTGACACCAGTTATCTTGATTAATTCTTTTTGCTTAAAGAAATTTGCGCTGTTGGCGATTAGCTGCAATTTGCTTGCAGTAATTTCTTTTAAATCAAATTCTGAAATAATTAAGTTATTCTTATTGGCAATTTGTTCAATAATAGTTTTGGCAAAACCGTGGTTTATTCCATGAACTAGAAGGGATTTTATGTCTTTTGATTTTATTTTCTGCAATAATTCAGACAGTGATGATGCAAAGTATTTCATTTTTCACTATTTTCAAAAAATAATATTATTCGATTTCTTACTTCTTCTGCAGACATGATTGCTAACAATTTTTGTGTTTCTTGTTGGTTGGTTTGATTGCTATAAGGAGAAAAATTCGTGCTAAATGATGCCAATCTTGTAAAGTGTCCAGTAGTAATTAGTTTTTGAGTTTTAGATTCAAGTAATTTATACGAAACTTTTATTGTTATGAGTTCACGTAAGACATCAGAGTTTCTTTGGATAATACTATAATCTTTTCCGTATGATAATATGGTTTCTAAGTGATATTTAGAGGTTTGTTCTGAAGGTAATATATTTTTCAAATGATTGTAATAATCAGCTCCCTCTGGAGAGGAAATAGGTATAATTTCAATGTTTTGTAAAAAATTATTGATGGGGTTTGATTGCGTTTTATAAATCGGCTTAAACCCGCATGAAGTAAGGAAAAAAATACATATTAGTAGAGCTACTACCTTTAAATAATGCATTCCTTCCTTATTCATATCAATTGATTATCTAATGTTATATTTTATGAAGCCCCAGATTCTGCTGTATTTTCGTCAGAAACTGTTTTTTCTTTTACTTGTGTAGCTTTATCAGCATCCTTTTTTGTTATTTTTTTCTTATGTTTGCTGGTTCTCTTTTTCTTTGTATTTGAGATTTGTTTGGTTTTTTCTGAGTTTGTAGATTTCTGATCTACTTTTTCTGGATTATTTTCAGAGTTTTCACTAGGTTCTTGAGACTTTTTACCAGACGCTCCTTTGTTTTTATCAATTTTTCTTCGATTCTTTGTATGAGATTTTTCTTCAGGTTCATTGTAGATTTCTGAAGTGTCTTGCAGTGCAGGTGAGTACTGTGCTGTGCTATTTCTATTTTTGTCAGAGAGCTTTATTTTTTCTATAGAATAGCTATCCGATGTAGCATCTCTGTCGATAGAAAAGCTAAGCTTTATAGAGTATTTAGATTCTATAAATGAAATTTCTTCTCGTTTATGATTTAGTAGATAAATAATTGAAGATGCAATTCCAAAAACATTTACAACATCATATTTCCCATTGAATATTTCATTTTCAATTGTTCTAAGTATAAGCATAGCATTTGATTCATCTGCACGAACAATTCCTTTTCCGCTACAATGAGAGCATATATTAGAGTTCATTTCTAGGAATGATGGACGCAATCTCTGTCTAGATACTTCGAGAAGTCCGAATGTGCTAATAGGCGCTGTTTGTATTCTAGCTTTATCCTTACTAAAATATTCCCACAGAGATCTTTCTAGAATCTTACGATTTTTTGTTTCGCTGAGGTCTATAAAATCAAGGACTAGAAGTCCGGATAAGTCACGTAATCTTGATTGTCTTGCAATTTCACGGGCAGCTTCAAGATTTGTTTTTAATGCCATTTCTTCGATATTGCGTTCACCAGTTGCTTTTCCAGAATTGACATCAATAGAAATAAGTGCTTCAGTTGGGTTTATGACAATATACCCACCAGAAGGTAAGTGAACTATTGGTTGGTATAGTTTTATTAATTGATCTTCAATACCAAATTTTGTAAATATTGGAGCTTTACTTTTATATTCTTTTACTACTTTTGCTTGACTGGGTAGAACATCTTTCATGTATTTTTGGCATAAAGCATAGGCTTCCTTGCCTTGAACAATTATCTCTTTAACATTTCTGTCGAACATGTCTCTAATTGTTTTGAGAATAACCCCATCTTCCTGATGGATGAAGCACGGAGCTTTAGACTTGAGAGTTGCTTCACGAATTTTATTCCATAACCTGGCTAAGTAATCGTAATCTTTTTTGATCTCAAGAGTAGTATGACCAGCTCCAGCTGTTCTAGCTATCACACTTGAGCAACTATTACCTTTTTCAGCAAGATCATTTATAATTTTCTTTAATCTTTTGCGTTCATCGTGATTTGAAATTTTTCTTGAAATACCATTTTGTGAAGGCTTATTTGGCATTAAGACACAATATTTCCCTGCAAGGGATATGTATGTAGTGAGGGATGCTCCTTTATTACCCCTTTCTTCTTTTGATGCTTGAACTAGAAGAATTTGTCCTTTCTTTATTACTTCTTGGATTTTGAAATGTTTTTCAGGGGATTCAGATTCTTTTGAAATTGCATCAACCTCGTCTTCTTCAGCGGCGATGTTTATATCTGATTGCAGCTTTTCATCAACCATTTTTTCAATCGCACTAATATCAATATCATCACTTTCAATTAACTCGTGAAATTTATTTCTTGACTCTTTTTCTTCTAAATCTTCTGAAGTTATTTCTGGTGAAATTATTTCATTTCCTGCAATTGTTTTGGATTTTGAATCTGATGAAAGAACTTGGTAATAGTCGGGATGTATTTCGCTAAATGGTAGAAAGCCACTTTTTTCTTCGCCATAATCTACGAAGGCTGCTTGAAGGGAAGGTTCGACTCTGGTAACTTTTGCTAAATAAATGTTACCTTTGATTTGTTTTTTATTTGTCGAATTAAATTCTATATTCTCTATACTGTTTTTTTTATCAAGTAGAACTACCCTTGTCTCTGTAGGAAAGTTCCCATCGATTATTATTCTTTTTTTCATATATACTCATAAATGTATTTAAATATTTTTTTAAGGACCGGCAAACATGCATCAAAAACTATTAAAAAGTAAGTTTTAATGCCCAAATTCTTTATTTATTACTTTAATAATAATACTCTTTTCCTAGAGTGTTATTTTAGGCTATTTGGGGATGATTAAAATATAGTTTGCCCTATCGCCTTATTACTACAAAATTTATATACCAACTAGTGGTTTTTAGCAAACAATATTTATGTTTAAAGAAAATAGTTTCTCGGGTTTTTTAGTTTACTCTTTGTGTGCAGTTTCGTTTTATTGTTGTGTTTTGATTAATGCTAAGATATTAGAAGACTTTTTTGCCTATGAACACTTATCTTTTTATGATTTTGATCACATAGAATTTCTTAAGATGATGGGGTATGTACTGGCTTCTGCAATTGTCGTTTTATTTACATCAATTTTATCTTTTTATAGGGTGACATTGGTTGCAATGCCTTTAAATTTTTTGTGTTGTTTCTGTATTATTCTTTTTGAGCTAGATAATTTTATTATGACTTTAAGCTTGATAGTTTACGGTGCAACTTCCTTGATGATGGTTCTATTGTTTATTGACAAAATGTTTGAACTAAGAAGGAGTAAAAAACTAAATCTAGTGATTCTATTGCCAGCTGAGATGCTGATATCCTATATAATAATTGTTTATTTTAATCTTTTTAGTATTGATGAAGGTTCTGACGATATAGATATAATTTATACATTTAAGGCAAATATTATCCCTCTTTTAGTTTTTTGTGGAATGATTTTCTCTTTTAAGAGATATAGAGATAAACGTGATAGTGAAGATTACAATTTTAATATTGTGATTAGGAATATGGAATTAGAATCACTGATGGCTTTTGTTGTATTTTTTGTTTTAATGTCAATTAGAAATGGTTATGAAGTATTTTCGCTTTCTCATCAAATGCGCAGTATATCATCTGAAACAATTAGCTTTATATGTTTTTCGGCAATTGGTATCCCTGTAATTTTATTTAAATTTTTTCTTTCCAAACTTAATATTCATAAAACTAATATTATCAGTTTGATATGCCTAATTTCGTTATTTCTATTACTTCCAGATCGGAAGAGC
>JALZUG010000070.1 GCA_023301685.1 Rickettsiaceae bacterium | reverse complement strand
CTTTGGATAGAACCTTTTATCTTATAGGAGATGCGGGGGGAGCAAAACAAGGAAAAAGTACTGAAGCTCTTATTGCTTTAAAGAAAATATTAGACACCGCAGATGCGCAAAATGCATACACTATTTTTTTAGGAGATAATGTTTATGATAAAGGACTTCCTGATAAAACATCTTTAGAACGAGAAGATGCCGAACATAAAATGGATGCACAACTAGGTGCCGTAAAAGATTTTAAAGGGGATGTATTTTTTATACCAGGTAATCACGATTGGTATGATAGCGGTCTTAAGAGTGTAAAACGTCAAGAAAATTATATAGAAAGGGCTTTAAATGATAAAAACGTTTTTCAGCCAGAAAATGGTTGTCCAATAAAAAAAGTAAATATATCTGATGATATTGTGATGTTGTTATTAGACACTCAATGGTATTTGGCAGATTGGGATAAGCACCCTACGATTAATGATGATTGTGACATAAAAACGCGAGATGAGTTTTTCTCAGTAATAGGAGGGGAGTTTAAGAAAAATAACGAGAAAACAATTATAGTAGCAATGCATCACCCCATGTTTACAAACGGGATTCATGGTGGGTATTATGCTTTAGAAAAACACTTATATCCTTCTAAATCTAAAATCCCTTTGCCAGGGATAGCATCTTTAGTTGTACAGTTAAGGCAGCAAGGGGTTTCTGTGCAGGATAGAGCAAACAGGAGATATAGTGAACTTATGGATAGGATAGAGACTTTATCTTATGATACTAATAAAGTAATTTTTGTTTCTGGACACGAGCATAGTCTTCAGTTTATAGATCATAAAGGAATTAAACAAATTGTGAGTGGGTCTGGAGCAAAAAAATCTGCAGCAAAGCTAGGTAACGATGGTTTATTCTCTTATGGAGGGCAAGGGTTTGCTATTTTAGATGTTTTTAAAGATGGGAGTTCTGAAGTGCGTTATTTTTCGGCAAAAAATGGACAGCCAGAGTTGATTTACAAAAATACTGTACATCCTGCTTGGGAAGAGTACGATACTAGCTCATTAGCCACATCTTTTGGAGCGACTAAAAATACGACAGTATATGATAAAGGATCTACCGATAAGAGTAAAAGATATGAAAGAGCTTGGGGAAGTCATTACCGGAAAGTATATGGTACAGATATAGAAGTGCCTGTAGTTACCATAGATACTCTTTTTGGAGGACTTAGAGTAGTTAGAAAAGGAGGAGGTAATCAAACACGTTCTTTGCGATTAATATCTCCAGAAGGAAAAAATTATGCCATGAGAGCGGTTAAGAAGAGTGCGGTTCAATTTTTACAATCGGCAGTATTTAAAGATAACTTTGTCCAGGAAAAGTTTAGAGAAACGTTTACAGAAGATTTGATTCAAGATTTTTATACTGCAAGTCATCCATTTGCAAGTCTTGCAGTAGGTGACCTTTCAGATGCAGTAGATGTATATCATACAAACCCACAACTTGTATGGATGCCTAAGCATCCAGCTTTAGGAAAGTATAATGAGACTTATGGAGATGAACTATATATTTTAGAAGAGCGTCCTGATAAAGGTTTTGTAGATGTAGCCTCTTTTGGAAATCCAGATACAATTGAAAGCACTTCTGATATGTTAGAAAACATAAGGAAAAATGAAACGTTTACTGTAGATCAAGAAAGTTTTGTGCGTACGCGTCTTTTTGATATGCTCTTAGGGGATTGGGATAGACATGCAGATCAATGGAGATGGGCTCGCTTTAATAAAGATGGCAAGAAAGTATACAAGCCTATACCGCGTGATAGGGATCAGATATTCTCTAATTATGATGGGCGACGGATTGATATAATAAAAGCCTTTGTTCCAACAACAAGAAAATTTCAAATATACGATGGCGAACTTAAAAATATTAAGTGGATTAATTTAGCAGGAATTAAATTAGATATAGCATTGTTGCCTAATACGACTAAAGATGTTTGGATAAAGCAATCTGAGTATATTCAGAAAAACTTAACAGATAGGGTTATCGATGAAGCCTTTAAGAAGTTTCCTAAAGAAGTGCAGTCAACACAGCTGGAAGAAATAAAAGCAATGCTTAAGGAGAGGCGTTCT
Source organism: Rickettsiaceae bacterium (assembly GCA_023301685.1). Taxonomy (GTDB): domain Bacteria; phylum Pseudomonadota; class Alphaproteobacteria; order Rickettsiales; family Rickettsiaceae; genus Megaera_A. Next base: position 1,968 of record JALZUG010000070.1, on the reverse strand, counting down.
AATATGATGTCTATTGCAGAGCGTTATTATGCTTACTTGAGTAAGCTAGTTGTTTTAAAAGGGACTGATAAGAGTGACCATTTTGAGATTACTAGAGAGAGAAATGGGACAAGAGTTCAAATTTCAAGGATTAAGGATTCTTCGAGAGAAGAACCGTACGTAGATAGACTGTTATTGCCAGGAGAGACTAAAGAAATATGGCTTTATGGGTTAGATGACAATGATACATTTCACGTAAGTGGAATAGGTAAAAATCCTATTTTAACAAGAATAGTAGGAGGGCAAAATAATGATGCGTACACCGTAGATGATGGACGTCGAATAAAAATATATGACCATAAGGTTAAGCCTAACAATGTAGTAAAAAAAGGAGGAGCGAGTGTTTATAAAAGTTCTATCTATAATCACAATACATATGATTTTAATAAAACAAAATCAAAAGTAACAACAGTGTTGCCATTTGTAGGATCTAATCCAGATGATGGTTTTATATTGGGAATTCAAGGCACCCACGTAATTAGTGGTTTTAAGAATGATCCATTTTATAAAAAACACTTTATTAAAGCAGGATATTTTAGCGCTACAGAGGGATTTGATTTTAACTATAAAGGAGAGTTTTCTGATGTAATAAGAGGCTGGAACTTACTTGCAGGAGCGAGGTACACAGATGCTTCTTTTGCACGTAATTTCTTTGGTTTTGGAAACGAAACCCAAAACAATGATGAGACAGAAGATTTAGAACTTGATTTTAACAGAGTACGTACAGAACAAACGGAGTTAAACCTAGGGGTTGTAAAAGATAATAATTATGGTAGTAGAATTCGTCTTGAAGCAAATTTTCAGCGAGTAACGATAGAAGAAACTTTGAACCGTTTTATTTCAAGAGATTTTGAGGCTAATGATTCCGATTTCTTTGATTCTAAAAGCTTTGCAGGAGTAGAAGGGGAATACAGTTATCATAATACGAATAATGGTGCTAATCCAACAAGAGGAATCTTGTTTGATACAGAAATAGGGACAACCATTAACCTTGATGATACAAATAGAATTTTTGGATATATTAAGCCTAGTCTGACACTTTATAATTCGCTTACGCGAAATAAAAAATGGGTGTTAAAAACACAAGCACAAGGGCAGTTTAATGTAGGAGATGATTTTGAGTTTTATCAAGCGGCAACCTTAGGAGCATCAAATGGTTTGAGAGGTTACAGGAATCAGCGTTTTACAGGAGAAAGTGCTCTTGTAGGTAGTGCTGATATTAGATATAGTTTTGATCAATTTAAGACAGGATTGCTGCCTATTCAGATAGGACTTTATACTGGAGCAGATGTAGGAAGAGTATGGCTTGATGGAGAAGATAGTGATATATGGCATAGTGATATAGGAGGTGGTTTTTTTGTAAATGCTGTAGATCTAATTTCTGGTCAGTTTGGAGTGTTTAATTCAAACGATGGAATTCGTCTTAATTTCCTTTTTGCCTTTAATCTTTAATTTAAACTTTACTTATGATGAAACATACTTTAATAATATTTAGTCTTTTAATAGCGGGAGTTGCTTCTATAAGTGCTCAAACTATTCATAAAGGAGCATGGGAGTCAGATAGTTTTTTTATTACTTTTGAAGGATCCTGGGAAATTGAAAAAGAAGAAGGGGCAGCATATATTGTAATGGGCGAAAATTTTAAAGCTAAGAAAGCTCCTGATTTAAAAATTTACCTTTCTAAGTTAGATTTTAAAAAGATTGATGCAGATAATGCTAGTAATGCAGATACCTCTGTACTTGTAGCTCAATTAACCTCTTATGATGGAGCAAAAAAATACGTGATTCCATCTAGTATTAACATTAGTGATTATAAAACAATTCTTGTGCATTGTGAGCAGTATACAAAGTATTGGGGAGGCTCGCCATTAAACTAATTGTTTACTCAAATTAATTAAGTTTGAAAAAGCCTGTAAAATATATTTTACA
>JALZUG010000069.1 GCA_023301685.1 Rickettsiaceae bacterium | reverse complement strand
CCGCCTGTTCAAGGCTCAGTTGACTTCCCATTTGAGTTGTTTTTTGCAGGCGCTGCAATTTGTGGCGTTTTTGTAGCGGATGCAGTTTGGGATTATTTTTGTTACTTTGGCGCATTGGCCTTCTTCGTCGCTGTAGAAGTCTTTTATGCAGATGTTGCAGATGAAAGGGTATGTTTGGATGAAATCGAGGCAGTTTGGGTCTGAGGGTTCTATGCAGGATATTAGGTCGTCTATTGGTTTTAAACCGTATTTTGGACTGCAGGATTTGCACTTTTTTTGGGTTTCGTAGAGGAGACAGTTTTTTGCTTCGGCTTTTATGCAGGTTTTTTCGGAGAGGAAGAATGTTGGGGAGCATGTACCGCAGGTTATTGGGTCTTTGTAGTATAGGCAGTTTGGGATTTTTTCTGAGATTTCGATGCATTCGTTGTTTGAAAGGTACATGTCTTGTTTGCATGATACGCATTTTGTTGCGGAAGAGTAAACTTCGCAGTTTTTTACGCCGTTTGGATTTTCTGAACATTCACTACCATCTGAAGAAACAAAAAAACCATCTAAGCACTCCTGACACGAATCACTCCCTAGCTCATAAACCAAACAATTCTTATCATTATTCACTCTAACTTCACAAAAATTATTACTCGCCCAATACCCAGTCTCACACTTCGCACAATAAAAAGAAGAATTCCCAAAACTCGAAATCTTCTCATACTCCTCACAATGCGAAATAATACTAAACATAGAGCACAAATTTCTATCAATATTCTCCGCCGTCAAATAAAGCGGAACCCCTTCCACACATTTCTTACAATTAAAAACCTGATTCTGAAATTTAACCTCATCAAACTCCAAACATTGCAATCTCGGTTCATAAAGAAAACAATAAACACTTCCATTCTTATCAGTAATCTTCATATACCCTTCTTTACACTCACTACAAGAATTAACATCATTAACATATTTCTCACAATTCGGCACAAGCCCGTAAAGACATGTATTATTATCCAAAAAATAGCCTACTTCGCATTTGTCGCAAATTTGGGAAATGTTGCTTGCGTCTTCGTTGAAAATTTCGCAGTTTTTTATCTCTTTTAATTGACAGGAGAAATCTACTGAAATATAAGTGTTTGTACAGGTTAGGCAGTTTGTTAGGCTTTCTGCGAGAATGCAATTTTTTAGGGTTGGGTCTGGGTAGCATTTTGAGAAATCGGAACTTATTATGAAATTTGTTTTGCATTTTTTGCATTTTAAATGGGAGCTTTGTTTATAATAGTTTATGCAGTTACTTATGAATTTAGTATCTGGGAGGAACTCTTTTGTGGTTGTTATGTATGGGGAGGTTGTGCAGGCGAATGTGTCACGGACTATTCGGATTGGGGTGTAGCCTTTGTGACATTCGGTACAACCTACGCCTTCTGGGTTTAGAAATAGAGCAGTGTTTATATCATAATGTTTGAATTCCATTTTAAAACTTGAAGAATTACACTTTGGTGGGTTTAACATCTCACAAATACCATCAAAATTCATAGAATACCCTTTTTCACAAAACTTACAAACCAAATCCTCCCCAACCTGCTCAGCCGCAAAACAATTAGGTTGTTTAGGAAAAAGCAAACAAGTAGAATAATCAACGCCAACAGCGTCAACATACAAATAACTCGCTTCCCTAACACACTCAGAACAATAATTCAACCACTTACTATTCGCACAATGCTCAATATCCTCACAAGCCGCGACCATATAATCCAAAAACCCAGGACTCAAATGACTCTCAGCATCAGAACTCCCAAAAACCCTCTTCATCCCCCTCTTACAAGCCAAACAAAAAACAGCAATTTTCCCCAAATCAACATTAAACCTCTTATCCGCATCATCGCCCAAAACATCCCCTCCAAACTCCTTAGGCACAGCCTCAACATTCATAAACGCAACAGCGCAATTATCGGGCAGACTAATATTCTTGACTCCAAGCGCAGTATCAGTAGTAGTATGACAATTAACAGATTTCCCTCCCTCCGTCACAGACCCGAAAACGGCTTCGTCGAGATTATACGCTTTTAACCCTTTTATCGTTTCGTAGGCTGTGCCCGCGCGCCCGAAGAGAAATGGGATTTTGGCGGAGGAGCACTCGAGGCAGGATATTAGAGAGTTTAGCTCTGGTTGGAGTCCTGGGTATTTTGTTATTGTGCAGGCTAGGTTTTCGCAGAGGGTTATGTATGTGTTTGGGCCTTCGTCTTTTAGGATTCCGGTTTTTCCGTGTTTGCATTTTGTGCAGCGGTATTTTGGGGCTTGGAGAGTGTAGTATTCGCAGAAGGGGACTGTTGTTATGTTTATGTTTGTGGAGGTTGTGCAGGTTTTTGTGGGCAGGTAGGTTATTGGGGATGTTGGGTAGCCGTTGTTTTCGGAGAAGTTTATTGTGAGGAGGGGGACTGACTTTTTTAGTGAGGCTTCTGAGAGGGGGAGGACTACTGAGATGTATTTTTCTTTGCATTGGAGGCATTTTTCGGTTATGTCGCCGTCGTCTGTCAGGATTAATGGACTATATATTTCGCAGTTTGCTTCTTGGGTACTTACACCACAGACAAATTGTTTTGAAATATTATAATAACTTCCTACTTTTGATAATTTAAAATTTAATTTATCATCACAATCTTCAACACAGGATCCGTTATCATTATAAAACCCTTGATTACATTTCTGACAAGAATAATTACTCGGTTCCGCAAACTCAATTTTCTGACAATTCGGAATATCAACCGAAATAAGATGTTCCACCCACAATTCCTCATAACACAAAAAAAGCCCATTAAAATCATACGGAATACTCCCCTCCTCACAAACCGAACAACTCGCCGCAACCTTCGTCATAGTCCCACTGCCCAAATTATCACTAAAACAATTCCCACTAATAAAACTAATCGGCACAAGACAGACCCCCTCATCGAGGACAAACCCCCCAACACACCTAACACAAACCCCCGCTTCCCTCACCAAACACTTCAAATTCAAATCGATCATCTCACAAACTTCCCCAATTTTCTCAAAACCATCTTCACAAATCTCACACCCATCCAACCCTTTATAACTCAAACACCCATTTATCTCCTGGGTTACCTTACACATACTCTCAATTTCAAAAATAATCGCCGAGTTATCGCAAATCTCGCATTCGTTTGCAGAGTGGCCCTTATAAACCTCGCAATTCGTTATATCTTTGTGTTTTACGCAGTTTTTGTCTTCGTCTAAATAAAAAGTGTTTTTACATGTTTTGCAAGTGTGTGAGTCTGGTTCGTAAGTTGTGCAATTTTCGCGGCTGCCTTTTAGGCAAATTGAGTCCGTCATGTAGTACCCGGTTTTGCACAGCTTGCAGAGCAGAGTGGAAGTGGAGGAAGTGGACGTCTCGTACAACAGGCAGTTTTTCGTAAAATCGAGACACTTCAGACCGTCGCTTGTTATTTGAAACAAGTCTTTGCATGTTTCGCATTTGTCTGAGTTTGAAGCGTATGTTTTGCAGTTTGTTATGTTGTTGTTGCTTCGGGATAGGCAGATGTTTGTGGAGAGGAAGAAGTCTGATGTGCAGTTTAGGCATGTGGATTCGTTTTGGGAAAGGGGGGAGTATTGGTCGCAGTTTTCTATTTGGATGTCTGGGGAACAGGTTGTTTCGAGGTTTGAGAGGAAGTAGCTTGAAGAGCATTCTAGGCATTTTGAGGCCGTTTTGTATTTGTAGCAGTTTTGGATGTTGTCGCGGGGGAAGAGCTTGCAGGTTTTGTCGAGGTCGAGGTAGTAGCCTGGGCTGCAGATTTTGCATTTGTTGTAACTTTCGAAATTTATGCAGTTTTCGATTATATTTTTTTGACAAACATTTACTGGGAAACCGGTATTAATACCAGCTCCTTGATTAACAAAAAAAGAGACTAAATTCCCAATATTACTCTCCAAGAAATATTTCTTATAATAACTTTGATTTTTCGAATACCCTGAAGCACAAGTCCCACAATGAACAAAATTAAACAAACTACAAAACTCATTCCCAGAAATTTTCCTACAACTCAAATAATCCAAACTCCTCACATATCCCTTTTCACATTCAGTACAGCTAGTCTCCGAAGAATAAACCAAACACCCTTCAATATCCTCCTCAACTGTCTCACACCCAGAACTCTTCAAAAAAAACCCTTTTTCACAAATCAAGCAAGAATTCCAAGATTTATAAAAAACGCAATTTTCGATCAATTCTTCAATTTTAACACAATTCAAAGAGACCTTATCCTGATAAAAGTTTTTTTCGCATTTTAAGCATTTTCCAGAATTGTCTAAATAGAGACAATTTTCTACTTTTTTGATTTCGCAGGTTTTTGAGAGTGTTAGCGAATAGTGGTTTAGGAAGTCGCATATTTCGCAATTTGAATCTGGGGAGCATTTTAGGCAGCCTTTTTCGCAGGAGTTGGCTGAGGCTATTAGGAATAGGGTTAGGAGGTATATTTTTGTTATTTTTTTTAACATATTATAATTTTTAGTTTTTTTATTTATTTGAAAAGGATTTTCGGGTTTTTTTTTGAAATTTTTTTTTTTTTTTTGCAGTTTTTTAATGGTATTTTTTGTTTTTGAATGTTGAGGAGTTTGGAATCGGAAAAATCATTTTTGTTTCCATTAAATCAAATTTGGAAAAATTTTATAAGGAATTTTTTAAGATTTTTTATTTATTTATTTATTAATCAAACAACTGAAAATTTATGTTTAAAATTTTGAAATAAAAAAAATAAATTACTAATTAATAAACAAAAATGAGTGGTTATAATAATTTAAGTAATCAAGTAAATATAATGAATTATGAAGAAATGCGAAAAAGAAGAGAGCCGAAAAAAATGGATAAAAATATAAAAAATATGATGAATATATTAAAAACGAAAAATCAACATAATACTGATATTGTGGAAAATGATGATTATGAATTTTTTCAGTGGTACACTAAATCTTTAGAACAGAAAAAAATGGAAAAAGAAAAAGATGAAAAAAAAAAAATTGAAAATTTTTTAAAAAAACAAAGAGTGAATAATATGAAAAATAGTCAGGTAAGGAATCCTGAATTTATTGGTGTTAAGAAAAATATTGATAATTTGAAACCAAAACTAAATCGGAAAAAAAAAATAAAAAAACTTTTTAAAATAAAAAAAAAGAAAAATGAAATAATCCAAAATTTATTAAATGAATCAAACATAGAAAAATAATTAATTAAACAAAATAAAAAAAAACTCAAAAATAAATAAAAA
>JALZUG010000068.1 GCA_023301685.1 Rickettsiaceae bacterium | reverse complement strand
GCTGAGCCTGAATCAAGGGGTGATAAGCCAAAGCAGAAAACAGAAGCTCAAGGTTTAGCTGAGAAGATGAAGCAAAGTCGTGGTGATAGAAGTAATGAGTCAGCTCAGCCTGAATCAAAAGGTGGAGGGAAGCCTGTAAATGTTAAAGCTCCTAAAGTTGTTGAAAAAGAATCAGGTCCAGAGTTAAATGAAGCTCAAAAAATGGCTCAAAAAATGAAAAAAAGTCGAGCTGGTAGAGATAATGTTGTAGCTGAGGCAGAATCAAAAGGAGGAGGCAAAGCAGTTAATGTTAAAGCTAAACCTAAGCCAAAGATTAAGCCACTAACGTTAGACACTCCTAATTCTGCAACTCTACCTGATCCTTCTAGTAAAGATCAATTACTGGGTGCAGCAAAAAAACTTGCTGAAGCTGTATCTGATTTAACAAAAAGCGTTAAGGCAGTAGCGAAAAAAGGTTCAAGAGTCAATGCTATGACAGGAAAAGAAGTTTCTCCAGCTGTTAAAAAATTAAGCACACATACTAGAACAAATGTTGATCCAGTGCTTGCATCGGGTTCTAAAGCAAAAGCATCAGGGAAAACTAGAACAGTTGCAACACCAAATGTAGCTCAAAACAAACCTAGTGGTCATTCTAGGTAGGGATTTATTTTTAGGCAGTGCCTAGCTACTGCTTGGAAAAGGGAGAATAGTTGCAATTTGGCTCTTTTTTAGAGAAATGAAATAGCTAAACTATTCCCGTTATACCCTTGTAGTCAGTACCTTTGATAATTGAGTAGATTCGATCCACCGAGCAATTAAATTCCTTAAGTGTATTGCTAGATTTTGCCTATCTTGTAGATTGATGGAATACACATACACTATAGATGGTCTAATGTTTTTTTTCCACTTTAACTCTGCTATAGCTACGATTGTTGTACCTTTGCTTAAGATAAAATGATAGTAATTTCTATCTGAGAAATTGGAATGATTTAGGTTATATTGTATCTTTTGATCCTCAAAGAAACCTCTTGCTATATCATGATATGCATCCCATTCTGCGTGATGAGTGCAAAATCTAAAACTAAGTCCATTATACCCTGATTTATCAAGTATTTTTCTGATGAACTTGTCTTTACCAAGGTTATAACCTGTAAATATTGAATTTTCCTTTATATGGGATTTATTATTTTTAAGTAACGAAAGCTTTAGTTTGTTATATTCTGCTTTTGCTTCTGATGAATTTATTAGAAAATCTCTAAATAGAATATTTAACTCTATGTCTGGATTACCTTTTTCATAAACATGTAGATTTATATCATGTGGATACTTCTTTCTAAAAAAATGCCTCATGGGAATATTGAACTCGCCGCGAAATTCATAATCAATTTTTTGTAACGGTAAATGAGATTTTGGTGCCGATTGCACTTCTGCAATTATATCTATTTTAGGTTTTGCATAAAGCCCAGGAATGGCAGTGGATCCGATATGATAGATGTTTACACAGTTATTTCCTAGTGAGGATTTAAGTTTTGCTGCTTCTTCTTCAAACCATAAAGACCATTCAGGATTGTGCTTTGTGACTTCAATTTTTTTCATTTGATAATTAATTGAATTGAGAATATTTTAAAAATGATACTATATATTTCCAAACTGTTCGGCTTTGCGGCATATACCAATGAGTAACACTGAGTACAGTGTGATCTTTCATGTTTTTTAATTTTGTACTTTCTACACTGACTTTGCCGTCGCTGGGTTTTTTTCGCATGATTGGATAGCAAAAATCTAATGGCAAATTACCAGCAATAATGCCGCATTCGTAATTAACTTCACCCAATAGATTTTTTAATTTTTCTTGATTTGTTATTAGTTGCATGCCAGCAGGTCCATAGAGTTTTTTATATAGTGGATTGCTAATCAAAAAATCGGCAACTTCACTTCCATTATTTGGCGTACCAACCATTACCACTTTTCCTAAATTTGATACTTTGTATTTATTCAAATAGGCGCGTATAACTAGTCCACCCATGGAAAAACCGACAAAAGAAACAATTTTATACTCTTTAATTTTAGCTGCGGTTATTTTATTAATAAAGTCCGCTAACTCGCCTATAGACTTTTTTGTTGAAGGGTAGGTAATATTTAATACTGAGAATCCATGAGTTTGAATAAATTGCTCTAGGCCTTCGAGACATGAATTTGTCTTTCTGATTCCATGCAATAAAATAACTAAATGAGATTTATTAGCTTCCATTATGTTTACTATATCAATATAAAAAAAACCTCGCTTCTTTAGTATACTTAAGTTGCGAGGTTTTAATTTTACAATAAATAGTAAGAATTAACTACTACTTGCTGCTGCAGTGGTTTCATTTTCTGCAAGTTTCTTATTATACTCTTTGCCAAGTCCTCTTACGGCAAATACCCATAAAATAACGATTCCAAAAAATACAACTGCAAAGAACGGAGTTGCTTCGGTAAATCCATATGTAGGCATTAGGATAAATACAGTAGACTGAATCAAACCACCTCCTGATTTACCTAATCTTCCACCAATAACATCTACAGCTGCTTTACCTTTTGTTTTCATCTCATCGTCAAGTGGAATATATGACATTTCTTTGGTTGAATCAAAGAGTGAATATTTTGTCGCTTTACTTAGCACATTCTGAGCCATACCAAGTCCTACGATTAGCATAAGTGGTCCTGTGCTAAGGAAGGCGGCTACCTCCAGTCCAAGAGTACTTTCATACGTAATGAATGAGAAGAATGCAAGACCAGTACAAAGAATCATTACAGGAGTAAATGTTGCTGCAACGCTCCAAGATACTCTTCGCAGGATGTTACTACCAATTAGCATGAAGAAAATAGCAGCATAACCTTGCATAGTTTGGAAGTTAAACATATAAGCTGTATATGCACCAGCTGTCGGGTATAGTTCTTTAATTTTAGACTTCCATACACCTTCAACCAAGTTAATTGATATGCCATATGCAAGCACTAAGGTTACAACTAAACCAAGATATTTAGATGTGAAAATCATTTTAAAGCTTTCACCAAGACTCAATTTTGTTTTCTTCTTTTTCTTACTCCCAGACTGTGCTGGATCATATAGAGATGGGTCTGTAAGAACATTAGCATTTATCCACGTATATAGGAATAAAATAAATACACCACTTCCTATTGCTACAAACATAATAGGTACGAGTTGTACAGTGCTAACACCGTCAACTTCTATTGAGAAGATTGCACCAACTGGGCTTACGAGCAATAATGCTGTATTACCAATCAAACCAAACATTGAATAAAAGCGTTTTGCTTCGTTCGTTTTAGTGATTTGGTTTGCAAATTGCCAGAATAGTAGTGTTAGCATCATACTACCCCACATTTCCGCTGCTACATAAAATGAAGCATAAGTCCATTTACCAACAATACGAATAAACCATTGTGCGTTTGGATAGGAAGCAGCTAAAGATTCAATTGCTTCTTTTGATGGATGGAAAACATCCGGATTTGGGTACAAAACAAGAGCAAAGAGAGCGAAATATCCAATAAAAAAAGTAGCCACTGTGTAAAATACTTTACGCTGATTCATTATATTGCAGAGCTTTGCGTAGAGAATCATGAGCAGTATTGCAGAAGGCAGAACAACATAAAGTTTAAGGAAGCTGATTGCTTCAGGACCAATGTTTGTTACTACTAAGCCATCTTTTACAGATCTTAGTGTTGCGTAGTTAAACAGGATACATGCCATCATTAAGGCCATAGGGATGAATTTTTTATTCTCACGCCATTCTATTGGCCAGAATATCCTTCTTAGCTCGGATAAGAAGTCCTTCTTCTCAGAATTTTCCATTTTTTTATTATGTTTTTAGTTGATTAATTGAAATTAACAACATACCAGCAATCTTATGAAAAGTCAATAATAACTAGTTAATTAATGTTTACTTTTGAGTGCAAACTTGAGATTTAAGTACAAGTGTAACCCATTTATTTTCAGAAAATACTTTTTCAATTTCGAATCCAACATCTTTGTAGTGATTTTCAATCTCTTGTTGTTGATAATCTAAAAAACCGGAGAGAATTACTTTTGTATTGTTGTGGCAAAGTGATTTAATAGTGTTCTTCATTGAAATAAGTGGAGTAGCTAAAATATTACTTACTATTAAATCAAAGGGATTATTCCAATTTTTTGGTATATCTAAAGCTGATATATTATTTTGATAAAATTCAATATTTGAATTGTTAAAACTTTGATTATCTTTAGCAACTTTTATTGACACTTCCTCAATATCGCACGCTAGTATATGGGCTGAAGGCCATAATTTTGCGGCTGCAAAACTCAAAATACCGCTTCCAGTGCCAATATCAAAAATATTGTAAAATTCTGAGTCTTCTAATTCCTCCATAGCTTTAATACATAGAGATGTAGTAGAGTGATCACCAGTTCCGAACGCTCTGGAGGCTTCAATATAGATTGGTGTTTTGTTCTCCGGGCAAGTTTGTTTTCGAAGAGAGGATGTAACAAAAAAGCGGCCAATTTCTACTGGCTCTAACTGCTCTTGGTATTCCTTAATCCAGTCCTTATCTTCAATTACTTCTATAGAGATATCAGAAGTGATTTTGAGTTTATATTTTGCTGAGTAATCTTGTAGTTCTTTCTGAATAGTGGGAAGATTTGGTTTATTTTTAATAAAAACTTCAAACTCCCATATGTCATTTGGTTCTGCTTCGATAGTTTGTGATTCGATTTCGTATGTACTAATACCGAGAATTTTATCTTCAGGAAAGAATTTCTCAAAAAGCTCTATATATTGATAGTTTGTATTAAAGCAAATTTTGTAAGTTATTTTTGGTTGACTAAAAGGGTTATTCATAGTTTATAATTAATGGAGTTTTCAAATTTTAAAATGGTATACCATACTATTTTATATTTATTCAATATTTTCTGGAGCAAGAGAGAGAAATATGAAAGTTATTAAAAATATTATTACTGGTTTAGTATTAGTTTTATTTGCACTTAACGTAATTGCAGCTGAAGCAGAATCAAAGGCTAAGAAGCCTATGGCAAAATTGCGTGGCCCTGCTGAGTTTCAAAAAGTAATTGATGATTATAAAGCGTATGTTGCAAAAATTCCGCCAAAAATTAGAGATGAAATTATTGAATATAGAAAGTCTGTGGCAAAACTAAATAAACAAAAAAGATTGCTTTATAGACAATTATCTCAAGATAGCCAGAATTATTTAAAGAAAGAGCAGCAATATAAAAAGAAATTACCTTTAAATCGTAAGAGCTTAATTAATATTGAGAATCCTGGTCAGAAGGCTAAGAAAGCTTCGGTTAAGAAGAAGTAGTTTAGGATTTTTTCATAAAGTATATAGAAATTGGAGAGATGTGAGTTTCATCCCTCCATTCTATTCCATCATTCGGATCTGCAAGTGGATTTGATATTTCAAGTAGTTCAAGATTTACTTTTTGCATTGCACTTATATAAGTTTTCTGAGTCCAGTAGTAATCTTCAATTGATAGATTATTATGGGTAAATTCAATTTTTACTTTTTGTCCATTTTCCAAAGTTTTATTTTGAGAGAAGTTTGTATTTAGTGCTCCCCAGTTATATTTATACATATTTTCATTATCTAAAATAGCAACAAAATGTGCATAAGGTTTTAAGACTCGGCTGATTTCTGTTAGAGCTTCTTCTATTTGTTCTAGAGAACTCATTTCGAGTAATACAAAGGATGCAAATACTAAATCAAATATTTCATCATCATATGGAATTTTTGAATTTATAATTGATTGATAAGTTCCGTTTTTATCATTTTCTTTAGCAAGTTCTATCATTTTTGGATTAATATCGACACCTTTACAATCGAAACCTAAGGATTTGAGAAAGCTAGTTGAATATCCTGCACCGCAGCCAAAATCAAGTGCTTTATTATTTGTATTATATTTTTTAAATAGAGGGGGCAAGTGTTTAAACGCCAAGTTTTTTAGCGAGTTTGGTGGAGTTTTGGCTGCGTAGGCCTTTGCATATTCTTCAAGTTCTTTTTTATTATCTATAAAAGTCATTTGCAAATAAAATAAATTAGCTTCATCTATCAGGTATAGTCATAACTAATTTTTTTGTACAAGAAATTTTGCAATTATGAATAAAAATATTCAAGTTAGATAGAGTTTCTTCAAATACAGATTGAATTAATGGCTTTGAAAGTGAGGCATAATCACCTTTTTCAAGTGTACTACTTTCGTTTAATCTGTTATGAGCTTCAGAAAGTGTGATAATAGTAAGGTTCTCCAATAGATATTCTTTTTCAATGTTTTCCAGTAATTTTTCACAATCAAGCCCAGCAATATTAATATCTAAAATCATTAAATACGTATATTTTTTATGATCAATATTTTTATCAAATAAGTGTTTTCTTAAAGTAAAACTATTGCCGAAATGCTTAACTTCGCTAGTAATACTTTTTCTTTGTAGATTAGTCTTGAAAAGATTAGCATGGTCATAATCGTCATCAACCAATAATATTGTAATATCCTGATATTTCATATACTCCCCCCAGAATGTTTGATTACCATTAACTATAGTTTAGCACTTTGACAAGCTTAGATCTAACAAAAATATATTACAAAATCTATCCGAATATTTTTAAGTTTGAGATTGTTAAAGCGATGAGCTTGCAATACTAATTTTTTTCATTTATTAATAATTGTTATGAAACATTTCGAAAAATATTCCAAAAAATTATAGAGATTTATGAGTGTTGATATTGATATCGCAATTGTCATTGGCTTTTTAGTTGTAACATTGATTATAGGTTTAGGTCATGGCAATAAAGTTAAAACAATTGAACAATATGCTCTTGGAGATAGAAATTTTTCAACTGGTGCACTAATAGCTACTATAGTCGCATCGTGGATAGGTGGAGGAACTTTCTTTACTTCACTGTCTCGAACTTATTCTGATGGTATAACTTTTATTTTGCCAGTGTATGGAATGGTTTTATCTTTTCTTATTATGGCTTATGTGTTCATCCCAAAAATGTCAATTTTTCTTGGAAAGCTATCTATTGCTGAGGCATTGGGGGATTTATACGGAGATAAGGTCAGAATTATTGTTGCCCTAGCTGGTACTATTGGAGCTGCAGGAGCAATAGCGGTTCAGTTTAAAGTTTTTGGGAATATTCTAAGTTATTTTTTATATTTTTCTCCATTAGAAGGCGTTCTATTATCTGCATTTATTGTGACGATATACTCAGCGTTTGGTGGAATAAGGGCTGTTACATTTACAGATCTATTGCAAACAGTGACTTTCGGTGTTGCTGTACCAATTATTAGTATAATGATTTGGAATCACGCATATTACGAAGATATTTCAATAATGGAAGCGCTAAGTAATAAAAAGTTTGATGTTGCGCGTATTTTCGAGATCAGTAATGTTGAACTACTTTCTATGTTAGCTTTGTTTTTATACTTTTCGGTGCCAGGAATGCAACCTGATATATTCCAAAGAGTAAGTATGGGAAGGGATACAAAGCAAGCAAAAAAAGCATTTATAGGAGCAGCTTTTTTGATTACACTGATTCTTTTTTCTGTTCAGTGGGTTCCTTTCTTAATTTTCAGTATAGACTCTAATTTAGAAGCTAAAGATTTGCTTGGATACATTGTTGATAACTATTCATATACAGGTTTTAAGGGAGTATTAATCATTGGAATAATAGCTCTAGCAATGTCAACAGCTGATTCAATTTTAAATTCTTCAGCTGTATTATTTGGCCACGATATTTGTCGTCCTTTAAATTTAAAGCCTAAAAGTGAATTGTTTATATCAAAAATATTTTCAATTATCATTGGGGTTATTGGTGTTGTTTTAGCCTTATATACACAAAATATACTACAAATTATTCTTGATACGAGCAGTTTTTATATGCCAATTGTTACTGTTCCAATGATGTTAACAATTCTAGGTTTTAGGACAAGTACTAGAGTAATTTTAGCAGGTATGGCAGCTAGTTTTGTTACTGTTATTATTTGGAAGTTTTCAGAAATTGATATCGATCCAATATTCTTTGCAATGGGAATTAATTGTGCCTTTCTTTTAGGATGCCATTACCTGTTTAATGAGCCTGGGGGATGGATTACAGTTCAGGATCTGTCTGAACCTAAAGATGATAAGATGTCATGTTTAAGAAATTTCAGAAGTTATTTAAGCTTCAATTTTATACGGTATTGTAGACGGAATTCTCCTATTAACGAAATGTCATATGTTAGTTTGGGAGTATATTTTATAATATTCACTATTACTACAATGTATGATACTCAGACTTGCTTGTTGTTGGAAGGATGTGGATGGATATTATATATGTACCAAGCTATGATGGTTTTTGGTGTGGTATTAGCCGTTTATCCTATATGGCCGGGCAGTTTTAATCAAAGTAGTAGACTCTTAGTTGCTCAAATTTTTTGGCCAATTTCTATATTTGCTATACTGATTTTATGTAATTGCTTTTTTATGTTAATTAGTAACTCTAGTTCGCTACAATTTGCAATATTTACAGTTAATCTTCTGATTGTTGCAACCCTTTTAGGGTGGAGAATGGCAATATTTTCGATATTAGCAGGTTGTCTTGTATTAGTTTCAATATATAGTTATTTTGATGTCAATCAGTACTTTAATGCAAAAGCTGAATCTCCAGCCTTTATATCTATTTATCTTTTAATGATTGTAGGGTCAACTATACTTCTCTTTTTAAAGCCAAAGCAAGAATATCAGAAAGTGACTGAAGCGAAGGTAGGGACATTAGAAATAGAGGTTACGCATTTAGAAACAGAACTCTATGATTTATCAGAAAAAGTTACGCATTATACTGAGCGTGTAGCTGATCAGTCTAAGGAGATAGAGCGCCTAGGTGCAACAGCTCAAAGAATATTGAATAATGTAAATCACGAGCTGCGTTTGCCAGTTGGTAATGTGATGAATTTTGCAGAAATGCTAAATGATGGTCTGGGCAAGTTTAGTAAAGAGCAATTGAAAGCTCTTTCGGACGAAGTATATAAAAATTCAAATCGCTTGTCTTCTATGATTCTTAACATGCTAGATTTGGCAACTTTGGAGGCCAAAAAAATTGAACTCCAGAAGAAGGTAGTAAATTTTAGTGAGCTAGTTCATGACAGGGTGCAGTCATGCCGTAAGATTTATTTAGTAGATAAGAAGATTGATATAGAAATGCACATAGAGGAGAATATTCTAATTAATATTGATCCAAACTATATTCGTCAGACGATAGATAATTTAGTGATTAATGCAATAAATTTTAGCCAGGAAGGATTGATAAAGATCAGTGTGCTAAGGGAGGATGGTTTTGTAGAATTTGCTATATCAGACCAAGGTCAAGGTATCCCAGAAAACGAACTATATGACATCTTCACTCCATTTAAGATGGGATCAAACGCCGAGTCGAAGGCCGAAGGACGAGGTGTGGGCCTAGCGTTATGTAAAGCAGCGGTAGAGGCTCACGGAGGGTTTATTAGCGCTGAGAGTATAGATGGTAAAGGGGCAAAATTTAGGTTTGTGCTTTAGGAGAGGTGCTATATAAATTAAAATTTGTCATTAGTAAATTAGAGTTAAGTATATTGGTCTAAATATTTTAGAAAAGTAATAAATAGAGTTTATATGAATTTCAATATAGATATAGCGATAGTAATTGGGTTTTTGATTCTAACATTAGTAGTGGGTTTAGGCCATGGTCAAAAAGTCAAAAACATAAAAGATTACGCTCTAGGCGGTAGAAATTTTTCAACAGGTGCACTTGTTGCAACGATAGTTGCAACTTATGCAAGTGGCAGCGGCTTTTTTGTTACTCTTTCTAAGACCTATTCAGATGGGTTTTACTATATGTTTGCATCAGCTGGAATAGGCGTTTCTCTACTTATAATTTCTTTAGTGTTCATCCCAAGAATGGGAGAGTTTTTAGGTAAAGTTTCAATTGCTGATGCTATGGGAAGTTTGTATGGAAAACAAGTTAGGGTAATTACTGCTATTACGGGAGCGATTGGTTCTGTAGGACTAATATCAGTGCAGTTTAAAGTTTTTGGTAATGTTATTTCTTATTTTATTGGAATAAATCCAGCAATCGCAGTTATAATATCTGGTTCTATAACAACTATATATTCGGCATTTGGAGGAATTCGTGCAGTTACTTTTACAGATATATTACAAGGAATGGCTTTTGGTGTTGTAATTCCGTTGCTTGGGTTTGCTATATGGAGCCAATTTTATAATATGGATTATACACTTGCTATTGCAATGAGTGATCCAAAGTTTGATTTAAATTTGATATTCGATAGTTCTAGCAAAAATTTTGGAAATTTTATTTTTTTGTTTATTTATTTTTCTATACCTCTCGTATCGGCCACTATGTTTCAAAGGGTTGCAATCGGTATAAATATTGAACAAGTAAAAAAGGCTTTCTTCATTTCTTCTTTGATCTTTATCTTAATAAAATTAACAATAGCGTGGATACCCTTCTTGGTTTATACAATTAATCCAGATATACAGCCAAATGATCTTTTGCCTTATATTGTGGATACATTTAGCTTCTCAGGATTGAAGGGACTAATTTTGGTAGCTATTATTGCGTTTTCTATGTCTACTTCAGATTCAAAAATCAATGCGTCTGCAGTTTTATTTACTCATGATATTTATGGCTTATATACAAAAAGCACGGAGTATAATATACTCGTAGCTAGATGGTTTTCATTAATACTAGGAGTTGGTTCGATTATTTTATCGTTAATAAAAACGGACTTATTAGATATGATAATTTTTGCAAATAGCTTTTACTCACCCTTGATTGGACCAGTATTTTTTCTTACTATATTAGGTTTTCGTAGTAGTACAAAATCAGTATTAATTGGTATGTCAGCTGGCTTTGTTATAACAATATTATGGAGGTTTTTACCTGCGAACTTTTTTCAGATATCACAAAACATAATAGGTATATTAATCGCTATGCTTTGCAATACAGTTTTTCTAATTGGCAGTCATTATCTATTGCGTCAACCAGGAGGATGGGTGGGAATAAAAGATAATGCTTATCTGGAGAATAAAAAGAACAAACCAAGTTTAAAGCTAAAGTTGTTCTGTTGGTTTAAAGAATTTAGTTTTATAGGATATTGTCGAAAGATAGCTCCAATAAACGATTTAACTTATACATTTTTAGGAATATATTTTATTGTTTGTACTATTACGACAATGTATTCTACTCAGTCAGAGCTTCTTGGCTATAATGGCCAGCTAATGCGAGTAATCTATCCACTTATGCTAGTGACTAGTACAGTTATGGCGATGTATCCAATTTGGCCACTTAGT
>JALZUG010000067.1 GCA_023301685.1 Rickettsiaceae bacterium | reverse complement strand
AAAGAAACAGCAGAAGATACTGTAGAAAATGTCCATGATTCATCTGGTATTGATGGACCAAAATCAAATGATGAAGATTAGGTTAGTATTAAAAGATTATGAGAGTATTGAGTAAAATTTTATTAGTATTTGTGCAGAGCGTGCTTATTTTAAGCGCTCACTTTGCTCATGCTAGTACTTTTGGAGAAAGTTGCTCAGCTCTTCCTGTTTTTGATGATACTGCATATTTAGTTAATGACACTGCTTACGGTTTTATACAGAAAAATATAGATATGAAAACCTATGTTGATGATGCATGTAAAAAAGGTGGGTCAGAGTTTAAATTCTGTATTAAGAATGCATCTGGTTCGCCTGATTTTTGTACCGAAGTCACTATGTCAATAGGGGATGCTACTACTTTAGGGTCAATCAGTTCAAATCCTGATATTGGTGGAAATCCTGTTTTAAGTGACGTGGCATTAGAAGTTAAGGCAATTGATAATGAGGTATGTTTGATAATGCCAACTTCAAGAGGAATGTTACCCTTAATGTGTAGAAATGGTGAAGGAGAAGAACTAGTTCAGCCTGGTGAATCAGAAGTTTGTAGAAATCTTGGCCAATCTTGTTATGACGGTAGAACAAAAAGCCAATCATTATTGAGTTTTTCAGGCCTGACGATTCATTGTCTTAGAGATACGTTGAATAAAGTATTTTATGTAGGTGATGAATGTCCAAGACTTCAGGATGATCTAGTATATTCTGCATTACAACCTTTTCCTGCTTTTCAAGACGCAATGAAAATGGCGGTCAGAGCAGCGCTTATGCTTTATGTAATGGTCTATGGTTTTAGAATTGCAATGAATGGTGAGTATGCGCATCTAGATAAAGTAGCTATGTTTATCATCAAATTCATATTAGTTACATATTTTGCAGTTGGACTTGGGCAAACTACTTTCGTATCTGGAAAAGAAGTAAGTCAAAATGGGATGACGGGATATGCCTTGCCGGTATTGGTCCAATTAACTAATGATTTTACTGAAATGGTCTTTATGTCTGGTGGGTCTCAAGGCTTGTGTGATTTTGATGCTTCTAAATATGATTCTGGATATGAGTTTTATAAAGTTTGGGATGCGATAGATTGTCGGATTGGGTACTATTTGGGGATGCAGTTGTTATATAATATGGGTACGATGTTAAAATCAGTTGCAGGTACAGTTGCAGATGGTGCAACAGTTGGAAATCCTGCTAATTTAGGTGATGTTGGAGAAGAGGGAATTGAAGCGTTATTTGCTGTAGGAACTCTAACATTTTTCCCGGTGATGTTTGGTTTGTTTATGGCTGGCCAAATAGTTGTTGTATTGATGGGGCTTTTATTTGTTGTGTTTTTTGTCTCGGTGCTTTTGTATTTTATGACAGCATATTTAGTTTGTACAATAACACTATATGTTATGGCATATATCTCACCTATTTTTATTACTATGGCCTTATTTGATAGGACAAAAGCTTATTTTGATTCTTGGCTAAAAATTGTTGTCTCATGTACCTTGCAACCAGCTGTAATAGGTGGATTTATTGCGATATTGCTTACAGTATATGATTCAGCAATCTATGGAACGTGCGAGTTTCAAAGATATGATTATACAGTTGGAGAAATTAATTTTAGTACATTTGAGTTAAGAGAGCCTGTTGTTGATGTAGAAAAATGTCAAGAAAGTCTAGGCTATAAATTGATGAAATATTATTTGGGTCAAGGTTGGGAAAAGAAGATAGTAATTCTCTTTGAAATTCCTAAGATTAACGATTATCTAAATATTGCATTAAGTTTGATATACGTAATGATTTATGTCTTTATATTTTACTTCTTTATAAAGTCCGTGAGTGAATTTGCCGCTGATTTAACAGGTGGACCTAGCGTCGCAAGTGTTACGGTATCACCAAATGCATTAATTGATAAAGCAATAGGTCTTGCCCAAGCCGCTGTTTCTGCAGCAAAAGCAGTCGTAAAAGCTAAGACTGGTGATACGCAAGGTGCAATGGAGGATGCAAAAGAAGCTAAAGATAAATTAAAAGAAGATACTACATCAAACCGAGGTTCTGCTGGTGACAAAATTTCTCTTGACGGTACTAAAAAAGATGGTAGTGATGCTACGGACCAAATTTCAACGAGCATGGGGGGCGGCGGCGGTGATATGGGCGGCGGAATGTCTGGCGGTGGCGGTAAAGGCGGCGGCATGGGCGGTGGAATGCCTGGCGGTGGCGGCAAAGGAGGCGGCATGGGCGGCGGAATGTCTGGCGGTGGCGGCAAAGGCGGTGGCATGGGCGGCGGAATGTCAGGTGGTGGTAAACCACCAATGGGAGGTGGCTAATGAAAAGTGAAAAGTTGATTCTAATAGGCGCCTTAACTTTAGCTGCAATTATCTTGATGATAGTTCTTTGGATAATTGCAATTATTGGTGCAATGGATATAACAGATGGCTGTCTTTATAGGTATAATTTTAATAATGATAATTCAGTTTCGGGTTCATCAAGCCTGATGAATTCTGTTACCTTAAAGGCGAATGGAAATTACACGGCTCTAAGTTCTGCGTCATCAGATGGATTAGAATTAGATCCAAACGCTTATGGAAAGTGGTTAAACACAAATTTACGTCTAAAAGGAGGGCAGAAAGTTGACTTAGTTGTAAAAGGTGAAGTTAGTTTATGTAAAGCCTATATTCCGGGGTATAATTTGCAGCAGAATTCTCATTTAGATAAAGATGGAGGATTAATTGAAATACCAAGGGTTGAGGATAAGTCATCTGCACCTATAAATCTTATCTTTGATGCAAAAACAGATGAATGGAGAAATATCACTCAAGTATTTAAAAATGATCATATAGTTGTAGCGATTCACCCTGATAAGAAATCCACAGTTGGAAGTAGCACTGTGTATAATAATTTCTTGAAAAGAGTTGATAGTGCTGATTGTACAGAAGGTAAGAGAGCATATAGCCCAATCTGTGGACGTTATTCAATTTGGGATAGTGGATCAACTTATGTTAGCACTTGCAGATGGAACGCTACATGTTATCAGTGTAATTGTAGAGATGTATGTCAAGGTTGGAATGTAGTTGGTATCTGTTTTAAAGGTTATAAATGGACCTGTGATTGGTGTGGCTGTCATGAAAACGTCATGGGGACTGCTCCAGAACCTTATAGAAATGATGGAAAATATACTTCACCTTGGAGAGCTGATGTTAACGCGCTAGTAACTAATTTCAACCAAGATTGTCGAAATAATTCAGGATATGTCTTAGGAAATTGGCAAAATGAGAAGTATTTCTGGTTTTCAGCTGATAGTGCTACTGGTTTGCTTTACAGGTTTGATTCAAGTGAAAATCCGACAAATAAGAAAAGCAGAGGAGGTAATTTTGGTTACTCTAAGATTGATTCTAATCAGAGTAATTTGAATCCTGGTGCAGATTATCGAGTTATTAGAGATGAAATTTTCACAGCCAGTGATGTTTCTTATCTTCAGTATAGAAATCATGATAATAGTCCTTATTTTTCTGATAATACAGGTGGTTATGTCCTCAATATTAAGCAGACAAAATGTCGTAGACAAAATGGTAATAGCTTTAATGATACATTCTCAGGTAGAGGTAATGTTCAATATGTAATTGCTGATTACGGGAAAAATCCAAATAATGATACTCTTACTATGAGAAATATATTATTAGATGCAAATGGCTCTGGTAATATTACCGCTCCTGGTAATGAAGATGGTTATTTGTGGCTAAGGATTAACAATGCTCCTAACGATTACAAAGATAGTTTTGGACAATATCGTGTTGATTTTATGACATCCATTGATCAAGGAGGTTTCTACCATGATGTCTTAGAACCTTTTTTCCAAGGGTTTAAAGATAAGATCCAAAGTGCAGCCGAACAGATGTTTAAGAACATGACATGTTATAAGGGTATTTCAGGATCCGGAGAATGTACAAACTTCTTTAATTATATTAAAGGTCTACTTTCCTTGTATATCATGATATACGGCATGATGTTCTTACTTGGAATGGTTCAAATCAGTCAAACTGACTTAGTGATGAGAGTTGTAAAGATTGCATTTGTAGCTGGTTTACTAAATGACACTACGTTTGACTTTTTTAGGACTTATGTGTTTGATTTTGTTACTGGATTTACTGATGACATTATCGCAAATATGGCGGGTTACAGTATTTTTTCAGGAAGCACAACAATTTCCAATCCATTCATGTTCTTGAATGAAGTAATGACAAAAATATTCCTAAGTTCAACTTTTATTGCTCAGATCTTAGCTTTGCTTTCTATGGGAATAAACGGAGTAATTTATTTTATACTTATAATTGTTTGCTTAGGGATTGTAGTAATTGTCTTGTTAAGATCAATAGCAGTTTATTTGATGGCCTTTATGGCGATCACAGTTTTAATAGGACTGACGCCATTATTTTTAACCTTTATTTTATTTGAAAGAACATTTTACCTATTTGATAATTGGGTAAAGTTCATGTTTAGATATATGTTAGAGCCAGTAATTTTACTTGCTGGGATCATTATTCTTACTCAGTTATTTACAATTTATTTAGATTTTGTAATTGGTTATAGTGTTTGTTGGAAATGTGCAATTCCTCTTAAGATACCGTTCCCAAGTGTTCAAGGTGTTACTCCTGCATTCCTTGATGTAGAACTTTTCTGTTTTAATTGGTTTGCTCCTTGGGGATTTGATCATAGAAGCAGCCAGATGGGGTTAAACATGCAGAATATGGTTGTTCTTATAATGATTGTTTATTGTATGTGGGGATATCTTGATTTCTCAGGTAATATAGTTGCAAGGCTTGCTGGTAGTGCTGGCGGACCATCTGCAACTGGAATGGGTAAAGCGATGTCTGGTGCAATCGAAGAAAAAGCTTTATCAAAAGTTGGTCTTGACAGTAAGAGTCGTGCGCAAATTAAAGGGCAGATTAAAGAAAGATTGCAGACTATGGAATCGGCAGATAAAAAGATGCCGATAGATAAAGGAAATAGAAATGATATTAAACCTCCATCAGGTAAAGAATCTGGCAAAGGTAATGTAAGTGCTGATCCAAAGAGTGGTGTTAGTGCTCCAAAACCAAATAAAACAGGTTCGGAGAGTGATGGTTCAGATAGTAACTTAAATTCAGAGAATCTATCAGAAGCGACTTCTTCAACAAGCTCGGAAACAACAACTAGTGGAAGCTCTACTCAGGGAGCTTTACGCTCTCGTTCGGGTGCAATGAGTTCTGGAAGTGGTGGCAGAGGTAGTTCTCGTCCGCGTTCAGGTGCTATGAGTTCTGGTAGTAAGAGTAGTTCTAATATGAGCACTGGATCAGGTGGTTCTAGCAAGAGTACTGGATCTGGTAGTTCCGGTATTAGCAGTTCAGGTAGTTCCAGTATTGGTTCAGGATCAACTAGTTCTGGAACTGGTAGCAAGGGTATTTCCCGCTCCCGTTCTGGAGCATTTAGTTCAAGTAGTGGCAGTAAAGGTGGCTCTCGTCCACGTTCTGGAGCATTTAGTTCCGGTAGCAGTGGTAGTAAGTCTAAGAAATCTTTATCAAATGTTTCGAAGACACAAAGGTCAAGCCTTGAATCTTCAGCTAAAAAGTCCAGCAGTAGTTCTGGATCAAGTGGTTCAAATAGTGAGGGTAGTAGTTAGAATTATGAAATTCATACGGTCTATATTTATAGCTATTTTATTGTTGGTGCAGTTTTCTGCTCCGGCAATGGCTAATGATGACCGTTATGGCTGGATGGATTCTGGTATGAATGCATTAAAAGGGCTTTTTGGTTGTATAGAGGTTCCAGTATTTGCAGGTATGCATCAGGCTTCACATTCACTCGCACTTGATAATTCTGGAAATTGGGTATCAACTGGTGTTAGAGTCGAAGACGGAAAATTATTGCAAATTGAGTGGTTGACAAAAGGTGTTTTACCAAGACCTGCTAAGTATAGAGTGTTATATAGAATTGATCCAAGGTTTTCTGTACCACAAATATTTATTCAAAAATATGATTTTTCTACTAAAAAGTATGTTTCTGATTTTCATGAGTTTAAAGGAGGGCAATTACTAAGGTATCAGGATGTAGCTGAGATGACCTTTGAACAAAGAATTATAGATTATAATGAGTATTTCAATTTTAATGGAAGAGATAAGATATCAGTTAAAAAAGATGATGTTATAAATATTACAATGGATACAACTGGTAAATTCTTTAGTAGTGATTCTCAAATGGATAGAGAGCTATTTGGGATTGGAACAGAATTATTATCAATTTATACAACTACATCAGTACCTGATAACCATATATTTTATAGTAGTGCAGTAGCGTTTTGTAATACTGTAATTGGTATTTCTCATCCATCTTACAGTACATATTGTCAAACATTTTTTGAAAAATATTCAGACTTAAGCGTTGATTGGGGGAGTTATATTGGGAAAATAAACTCTACTGCAGTTTCACCAACTGAATGGCAAATAATGGAAATTTGTCCTGATGCTTCAAATGGGATGGATAATGACCCTTCATGTAAATATAATTTTGGTCGAGGTATGATCTTGAGTGTTGGAGGGACAGAAATCAAAAGCGAAACACAAAAATTTATACATTCTCCATTTACAGGGAAAGATTTTTTCTATCATAAATCAGATACAACTGGAGATTTAGAATTTAAATCACCATGGAGCATTGGTGGAATGTATAATACAGATGTCCAGCTTATGTCGGAGTGGGGGGCACTACCTTCTGTAGATGATTATAATACATTTTATGGTCATATGAACTCGTTAAAACCTACCTTGAATATGAATTTTCTATATATGGGAAGGTACCTAATGGAAATTGAGGTTGGAAATGCTGCTGAAGCTGTAAGTGCAGATGATCTAAGAGCTCTTCAAGTTGAATATTATATTTCTGATACAGCAATTCCAGGTAGTGGGACTTCTGGCACATCAATTGAACAAGATTTTAGAGGAAATGCAAATACAAGTGGATATTTGTGGTTAAGAGTAATTAATCCAAATCAGGAGATTACAGGAACCATTCAAGTAAAAACAGCAAACTATACTGGAACAACTTGGTTTTCTGACATTGTTTATAACCATATTGTAAAACCACTCAGAGATAAGTTTAATGAGCTGTCAGAAGTAATATATAGAAAATTAATTAGTAATGCAGCTTTACAAAACATTGCTAGATTAATGCTAGTTATATATATAATAATTTATGGTTTGATGTTCCTTGCTGGAGCTACTCAAATTACAGTTACAGATATTGTTATGAGAGTCCTTAAAATAGGAGTTGTATTAGCGTTATTTAGTGAAACAAGCTGGACATTCTTCAGCAGGAACTTATTTAATGTCTTTATTGATGGTACGGAATATTTAATGACAACAGTCATTGGTGCCACGAGTTCGACGGGAAATATTTTTGGCTTCATAGATCCGGTAATAGAAAAATATACTAATGGTAATATGTGGGCACTATTATTTATTCAATTGTTGCAGATTCATAATGGTTTAACATTTTTTGCAATTATGACTATATATGCTATTTTAATATTTTTCAGGGCGGTGCTTCAGGTGATAGTTGGTTATTGCCTGGCATTCTTGGGATTAGCTGTGATGATTTCAATAGCTCCATTTTTTATTATTCTGATTTTGTTTGAACGTACGAAGAGTATGTTTGATAACTGGATTTCTACTATGTTTAGTCAGATGATTCAGCCAACAATTTTATTAATATTTTTCCTATTAATTGATCAGATAATGGGTGAAGTTATAACTAGAACAATAGTCAGAGCATGTTGGGATATACTAATTCCAATTAAGATTGGACTTGATTTAAATCATATGTCAATTCCAATTAGTTTTTCATTTACATTACCATTCCTTCCTGGGATTCCTTTTTATGTACCAGAAGTACGGGGTATAGGTACAATGACGGATTTCTTCTTTGCCCCTGGGACGTTTGCAATGCTTGCATCGTCGTCATTCCTGTTTTTTGCTCTATGTAAGCTTGCAGATGGGTTAATTGACTATGTAACTTTAGTAGTTCAGTATTTAACAAATGTGCTAGCTGCTCGTCAAGATGGTAAACTACAAAGCGGGATGAATCCAATTAAAGATAT
The DNA here is from genome assembly GCA_023301685.1 of Rickettsiaceae bacterium. Taxonomy (GTDB): domain Bacteria; phylum Pseudomonadota; class Alphaproteobacteria; order Rickettsiales; family Rickettsiaceae; genus Megaera_A. The sequence continues at coordinate 8,283 of JALZUG010000067.1, read as the reverse complement.
TACTAGTGACATGGGTAAACTTGCAAGCCCTATTACCGGTGCTGCTAAGGGAGTTGGGAAGTTTGCAAAAGAAAAATTAATTGATCAAAAACTATCTCGTAGAGCAACAAAGAGTGATGGAGGAAATATTGACTACGGTTCAGCAAAAAGAACCCAAAGTGAAGATCCAACTAAAGCAAATAAAACTGATACCGGTGCTAAAAAATCTGGTGTTGGTAAAGGTGGTGATACAGGTGCTAAGAAAGGTATTACTAAGTTTGGTAGTAAAAAACCTAAGAGTATTGGCAAGGAAGGTCTTAACAAAACTAGGACAGATGGAAGCAAAAGTAAAGGTCCTAAAACTGGAATTAAAGAAGATGCAAGTGACCAGGTATTATCTTCTAAGAAAAAACCAACTATTGGTGCACATAGAAAGAGTACGACAGAAAATACTAGTACTGCTCAGAATGAAGCAAGCAAAGGTGGTGGTTTAGGCGCTAAATCAACAACAGGCGGAACTACAACTGAATCTTCATCGACAATAAATCAAACAGATGTTTCGGGGTCAGGATCAAGTGGCTTCCAGAGGCAAGATTTTACTCAAACTGATCATACTAGTGGCTCAGGTAGCGATACTACAACTGGTGGAGGTTTTGACAGTTCGTCAGGGCATGGAAGTACAAACAATACTTCAGGTTCAAGCAGCTCAACTACAGGCTCAGATAACCAGACAACAGGAATGGGTAGTCATAGTTCGGTAGATTCACAAGAAAGATCGGGAATTGATAGTGGCTCTAGAACAGTTGATTCACATGAAAAATCAGAAACAAATAATGAATCTTCTAGTGGCAAAAAATCGAATGCTGATAGAAGGTTAAGTAAAAAGTTAACGGGAGACAATGATTAAAAATTATATTATAGCAATATTAGTATTATTGACTCTCTCTGGTTGTACTGGAGAGCGCTGTATAGAAGCTGATGATTTTGGTCATAGTATTATTACTGTCAGTGCAAGATATCCTCAAGCTGATTTTGCTGGTCAAGTCGGAGCAACACAAGTAGCTCCATGGAGAGAATCTGGTTACAGAGTAAACGGACGCCCACTTACTATGATGGTTAAGGGGTGGGATTATGGAATTGATAGGAATAATGGCAGCGAATTATCGGCTTGGTGTGCTTGGTTTAGTGCTAGCGGTGAAGGGGATAAGTTAAGCCGTTTTTGTGAACGTTTGCAAGATTGCCAGTTTATTGATGGTAGAATGTGTACTAGATCTGCTGATGCAAAGATTGCTAACGCTCCATGTGTTTTTAGGCATGGTGTGGGGCTTTATGCTTTAATTGGTGCTAAAGGTACTGATCCTAACCAGTCACTAAGTTCTATGAGAGACCCGACAGGCATATCCATGCACCTTGGCGAGGCGACTTCAGGATATACTTTGTATGATCTTGATAAGAACGGAAAGAGCAGAGAAGCTGGTGGTAGAGTTTATACATTTGCGTCTGACAGTGAAAAACGCCAATATAATGATAGTCAGCTATATTTTAAAATTCTAGATAAGTTTTACGACGATAATTCGGGTCAATACAAAGTAGTGGTTAAATCAGGAATCAATAGGTCTAATCCTGATCCCATTTCTTATGTAACAATGTTGGTCAAGCAATTTTTATTTGGAATTCAAGGTAATGGAGAGGAGCTTCTTCCAGGACTTAAGGCTTCGAATGCTGATGGAATATTCGATGGTAATGGAGGTGTAATTAAAAATATCTATATGGGAGTAGTGGGTAATCCAGGCTATAGGATGGCAGTATCTGCAATGCTTACTCTTTATATAATGTGGACTGCTCTTTCATATTTGGCTGGTAATGTTCAGCTGACACATACTGAGCTTATTGTCAGAGTTATGAAGATAGCTATCGTCTCTGCCCTTCTTAGCAGTGAATATAGTTGGGACTTTTTCAATAACTATTTATTCGTATATTTTGTTGGAGGTGTTCAGCAAATATTGGAAATGCTTATGGAAGCCGGTGCAACTGGCCCAGGGGCTCCAGGAATACTTGCAATGATGATTGCACCACAAACTCTTTCAAAACTTTTCTCATTATTATTTGTCGATTGGCTTGGGTGGTTATATATCATCCTATTTATTGTCGCATTATATTTTGTGGTAATGGTTTTCTTTAATGCAACAATAATATATTTAAGCGCATTAATTGCGGTTGGTATGATCATTGTTATGGGGCCAATCTTTATGTGTTTCTTACTATTTGGAATAACTAGATCATTGTTTGAAAACTGGCTAAAGCAGCTTATATCATATGCTGTACAACCAATTATCTTATTTACAGGGTTAATTTTCATTTCAATGATTATAAGAGAGGAGATTTATGGGGCGCTTGGTTTTAGAATATGTAAACAAAGTTTCCCAAAAATGAATACTCCGCAATTAATAGGAGAAGCAACAAAAGCAACATTAGATTTTGATCCTGGTGATTCGATTTTCTACTGGTGGTTCCCAAAACCTATGAAAGGTGAAGGTTTTACAAGAACACCAGTGAATATACCTATTCCAATTGATCATCAGGCACAACCAGAAGAAACTGGGGACATTCGTGATGGTTTCTGTGAAGCTTATGGGTGTATTGGTAGTAGATATATTGATTTACCATTTTTGGATCCAGTTAGAGACCAGAGGCGTATAACTCAATTCTGGAATGGTAAATTTGTTCAGCTTGATGGCTTGCTCTTAATATTTGTTGCACTTTATTTATTGCATAAATTTAATGGTACGGCTGTATCTGTAGCTAGATTTATTACAGGAACTTCGGGTAATTACGCCAATATACAGAATGTTGGTGATGCGGTGAATGCTCAGACCTTTGCAAAGTCAAATGCATTTATTGCATCAATGCCAGGTAGAATGAAACAGGGTGCTATTGATGGTATTGATAGACAAATTGGTAAGCGTGCTTTAAGAGCATCAGGTACTGATTTATCTGGCAAGTCCAAGAGTGAAATTGCAGCTTTAGAAAAGAAATATGGCCAAGCTGCGCGTAATGAGTTTTCACCATCTGCTTTGTTTGATAAAGCAAGAATACGTAGCTTAAAGCATGAAGCGCTAACAGGAAAAGCAAATAGTGCTGTTCTTGCTGAGGTTCAAAAAACTACTGGCTTAAAGCGTTCTGATATTGATCCAAAAGCAAATGCAAAATATAGAGAGGAATTGACTAAGAAACTTGTGGATTCAGGTATTGATAAAAAAGATGCTAAGAAATTGTCTAAAACGTTAGCTAAGAAAAATCCAAAGGATCTAAATAAAGAGTTTGCTCGGGCGAAATATGGAAAAGAGTACAATAAATTATCTGCAAAAGAGAAGATTGATATAGATAAGATGAGTAAAGATAGAAATTTACGCAAAGCCGCAAATGAAAATGAGAAGGCTCGTAGATTCAGAAATGCTTATGTTAATTCATATGCAGGTATGTCTGATAGAGGTATTGGTATTGTTGGTAAGCATAATAAAACAATCCGTTCTCTTGAAGAAATTAGACATAGCGCAAAAGAGCGTGAGAATCAGAAAAAAGCTAAGCAGCATCAAACTGGGGAAGAGATATATTCTGCGGTTGCTGGAGCTAAGAGAGGGGCATTTACCGCTCTTGGTGGAAAAACTCAGGAAAGCTCGTTTGGTCGTACATTTGCTGGTGGTGCATATCATGATATTAACAGCGCTGATCCAAGAAAGATGACTTATTCTGAAACTTTAGCTGAGAATAAAGAAGGCTTTGCAAGAACAAAACTGACCAAAACTATTGATCAGTACAATAGAAAATATGGTGAAAATGTTACATCACCAGAGTTCTTGGCACAAGCTGAACAGAATGGCCATCCAAATTTAGAAACGTTTAAAAGTTTAGAAAGACAAGAGGCAAAATCAAGAGTTCAGGAAGCACTGAAGAATTCTGAAGAGACAGCCTCATATGGTGAGACATATCTAAGTAATTACGCAAAAGATTCCGAGATGCATACGCTGATTGATAATAGTTATAAGGTGCAACAAGAGATTTTTGACAATGATGAGTTTATATCTCGTGAAGCTGAGTATAAAACTACTTATGATTTGGCTCAGGAGAAGATTCAGGATGCTTATGGAATGTTAGAGAATACTGATGGTTACAATGCGGACATTTCACAAGAAGAATTATTATCTACGATGCAAGAATGTTTAGAACAAAATACAGATATGAATAGAGATGAAATATCGTCAAATATGCAAGAACTAGAACAAGCAATGAATGATTTTGGCTCAAGTCAAGAAGTTTTGCGTCAAATAGATCAGCGTAAAGTAGAAGTAGCTGAAGAGATAGAAAGTCATGTCTCTCATATTAACGAACACAGAACAAATGCTGGTATGGAAGAATATCATCCTGAGCAACCTGACCTTGGAGTAAGAAGAGTTCGTAAGATTGAGGATTTAAGAAGAGGATAATGATTAATTAAAGACAGATAAAGTAACTATAGGTTGATTATTTTATAATTAATATTTAGTCTGATATATATGATTTATTATTTAAAAGGAGTGCTATTATGTGGAGAGCAAAAACAAAGGCGGATAGAGATGCTGAAGCAGCAGCAGGTCGGAGAAAGTATGAAAAAGAATCGGAGGCGTGGCGTCCAGGAGCTCGTCAAACGCATAGTGTAGAAGAAGGTGCTAGACAATATCGCGAACAGCAAGAATATTACAGGCAGCAAGAGGCAGATAAACAAGCGGAACTTCAAAGAAAGCAAGCAGAAGAAGAAGCTTTTATAAAGATGATAGCATCTGTACAAGATGAAGAAGAAGCATTTACACCAGCTGATCTCTACGAAGCTGGAGTAGCTGAGAGGTCAGAGAGCAGTGGTTTATTGGCTGTAACACGTTTTTGGCAAGCTCTTGTTTGTGGCGATGGAAGAGCGGCTTATCCACTTTTTGAAATACTGCGCGATGGCGAAGGTGGAGTTGCTCAGAATTTGGAAATGGCTGGTTTATTTTTATATACTGGAAAATTATTGGGTTCGCAACAGTGTAGAGAATATACAGATAGAAGTATAAAAGGACCAGGCCTTGAGGTATATAGAGCTTTGCTGAACATCTGTCATTACAGCAAAAAGCATATAGTAAATCAAGACAAAAAAATAACCGATGAAATACTAGAAGCAAGGCAAAGAGAAGCAAATGCAGCATTAGATGAATTTAATTTGCACACTAGAAGTCATGAAGAAATGATGGAAGAGGTTTTTGCACATAGTACTGAAATGAATGCTCACATGGAAGAAATTGCATTAGCAGGTCAAGTCAAGCAAGAAGAACAACCTGATACTGGTGGTAAGAAATGTGTTGTGATGTAGTATTATATAGTTCTACATTTAAAAGTTAAATAGCTCTATACTTCAGTTAATTCTGAATTTTAGGGCTAGTTCATATTTACAGCAATTAATTATCACTCGCCTCTTACAAAATCTGCGTAATCATCTATCGTCGAACAACACCCACAACAAGTTAATATATAAGTAACCCCATATAAGCACTTAAATAAACCATCACTAATTAAATGTTAATTATAGAATAATCAATCTATAGTTGCTTTGTCTATCCTTAATAATAGAAAATATGAGTTATCATGCCAATTAACTTTATCAAGATAAGAGTTGTCTAGAGAAGACAACAACTCTGGTAGTCAAAAATCATATAAAAAATGTAATTGTATATTTTACATAAAGAGTAGATCTAAATTAGCCATAATTACAACTAGGGGTTGATTATTCTATAATTAACATTTAGTTTGATATATAACTTATTATTTAAGAGACATATTTTTTTGTAAATTTTATCATTTAGGCTCAGTATAGATTCAAAATAGCATCTTATTTTATGTAAGGTAAGGTAGTTATTGGGGTTAAAAGACTCTTTATTCTAATCTAGAATTAGCAAAAAATTAGAGTTTGCAATATGTCCACATTGAATCTATATTATGTGTTTTCTAATATTATGAAGTAATAAAATTTATGAATTTTGATATAGATATAGCAATAGTTATTGGGTTTTTGATTCTAACCTTAGTTGTAGGTCTAGGCCATGGTCAAAAAGTCAAAACCATAAAAGATTACGCACTTGGTGGCAGAAATTTCTCAACAGCAGCTTTAGTTGCAACGATAGTTGCTACATGGGCAAGTGGAAGTGGTTTTTTTGTAACCTTATCAAAGACTTATTCTGATGGGTTTTACTATATGTTCGCTTCTTCTGGAATGGGTATTTCTTTCTTTATACTCTCTTTTTGGTTAATACCTAGAATGGGAGAGTTTTTAGGAAAAACATCTATTGCAGAAGCTTTAGGTGATTTATATGGAGATAAAGTACGTTTTATCACAGCTATTGCTGGTACTATTGGCGCTGCAGGGAGTATTGCAGTTCAATTTAAAGTCTTTGGTGGAATATTTTCATATTTTTTATCAATACCTGGTCATTTGGCAATTGTAGTCGCAGGAGTTATAGTGACAATATATTCTGCTTTTGGAGGTATAAGAGCCGTAACTTTTACTGACATACTGCAATTTTTTGCCTTTGGATTCATTATACCTCTTGTTGGATTTCTTATTTGGGGTACCTTTTATAATGAAGGACTAACAATTTCTGCAGCGACGACTGATTCTAAATTCAATTTAATAGAAATATTTAGTTTGGATAATCCTAAATTACTGGGGATGATGATAATGCTAATTTATTTTACTATCCCTTCTTTTTCAGCACCAGCATTCCAAAGAATAGCTATTGGATCCAGTATTAAGCAGGTTAAAAAAGCCTTTCTTATTGCAGGTATATTTATGGTTTTAATTAAGTTCTTAATAGCATGGATACCATTTCTACTACACAGTATAAATCCAAATTTGGTAGGTGATTCTTTGTTAGGATATATAATTGATACATTTAGCTATAGTGGTCTAAAAGGTTTAATAATAGTAGCAGTTATTGCATTCGCTATGTCTACTGCAGATTCTAGAATTAATGCAGCATCAGTTTTATTTACTAACGATATATATCATTACTTAAAACATGATGTAAAAAATGAAATATTTATTTCAAGATTATTTGCATTTCTGTTAGGTGGAGGTTCAGTGGTGCTTTCATTATTTGAAGCAGATATCTTAGGAATAATTGTCTTAGCAAATAGTTTTTATTACCCCTTGGTGACACCTCTTTTTTTACTGACAATTTTTGGTTTTAGGAGCAGTAGTAAATCAGTTTTGATAGGTATGTTAAGTGCTCTTACTGTAACAATTTTATGGAAATTTTTACCAATAAAATTTACTTATTTACCTCAAAAAATGGTAGGAGTACTTGTAGCTATGCTATGCAACGTAATCTTCCTAATAGGTAGCCATTATTTGTTACGTCAACCAGGAGGTTGGGTAGGAGTAAAGGATAAAAGTTATATAGAAGAGCAGAATCAAAAGCGAAGCTTACAAGAGAGATTTGTTAATTGGGTTAGAGATGCTAGTTTAATGGGGTATTGCCGGAAGATAGCGCCGAGTAATGGTATAACCTATACGATATTCGGGGTGTACTTTATAGCATGTACATTTACAACTATGTATTCCACGCAAGTAGAATTATTAGGAGTAAACGGCAGATTAACACTGACTATTTACCAGATGATGATAGTTACAGGAACAGTGATAGCAATGTATCCTCTATGGCCATTGAGTGTTGCCCATTCAACTAAAGAATCAATAATACGAGTATGGTGGCCATTGGCAATTTTTTACATGCTGATATTTTTTAGTTTTTTCTTTGTGATGGTGAGTAAGTTTGCGATGTTACAAGTAGCATTATTTTGTATAAATATAATAATAGCCTCATTGCTACTTGGTTGGCGTATGGCATTGCCGTTAATAATATTAGGGTTTTACCTAAGCATTCAATTTTATCAGTATTTTTTTGCAGGATCAGGTTTTGAAATTCAATTTGGATCACCAGAATTTATATTGATATATATAGTATTATTTTTGGGCTCAGCTGTTATTATATTTGTAAAACCGAAACAGGATTTACAAGAGGTGACAGAGGAGAGGGTAGATACACTAGAAGAAGAGGTAGCAGACCTAAATGAAAAAGTAGTGCACTACAGTGAGAGAGTTGAGGATCAGGGGAAGGAGATAGAGCGTCTTGGTGCAACGGCTCAGAGGATATTGAATAATGTAAATCATGAGCTGCGCCTTCCTATTGGTAATGTGATGAATTTTGCAGAGATGTTAAATGATGGTCTGGGTAA
>JALZUG010000066.1 GCA_023301685.1 Rickettsiaceae bacterium | reverse complement strand
CTCTGGAGTACATGCATTAGACATCAAGCAAAAGCACATAACATTCGTACCTGAGATCCACGGAAACGTGCGCTACGGCTTAATCAACAACAAACTCAACGTCGACATCCGTCAAGACGGAGTGGGTACCCCAGCGTTAGTTCCAAGAACCGCAAAACAAGTCCGCCTAGTCTACAACGCTGGAGGTAGCATCACCGCCAAACACGACGACCAATGGGAATACTCCCTCGGCTACGACGCAAGACTCGCCGACAAGTATGTAGCTCATCAAGGAACGCTTAAGTTGAGAGTTAATTTTTAGGGTAGAACTTTAAAAGTAAAAAATTACTGCTGTTTAGTGGGTTCATCAAAAAGCTTTGGGTAATATAATATCTATAATTACGAGCTATTAAAATTTAATTAGTAATAAAATTAGTTTTTAAATTATTAGAGCGTACAAATGCAATTTAGGAGAATAGTTTCAAATATTAAAGCTTTAACTTTAATCTAAACGATACTTTTCTCCTCTATCTTTAGTCCCAGAATTTTATAGGGTTTAACCCTAAGTATAGGCGTGTTCTTTTTTAATGGTATTATATGATCATCTAATGAATTTATGGGTAGTCAAATCCATAAATCGCTATACTAGTAGTTTGGTAACTATATAATTAGTTCATTAAAATTTGAACTAAAACCAATTTAACCACCATGAATACTTACAACATTGAAAAACAATCTAATATACTTTTATCACTTTTTTTAGGTTTTATAGTACTTTTTGGAAATGCTATTTTGACAACAAATGCTATAGCTGCAACCAACCTAACTTTTACTTCTCATCCAACTAATACAATAATGGGCAGGGATAATTTTGCACCGGAGAAAGAAATAGATTACTACTATGACTTACACCTAAAAAATCTAGCTAAAGTTCTATTATACTCAAAGGATGTCAAACTGAATGATATAGGGAATTTTTATAGTTGGATAGGGTTTGATTTTGATCGAAGTAATTTAAGTGCTAAAAGCGTTGCATATGCAAATGCAAAAAATATACAATTAATGCTCGATATATATAGAGATTATAACAAGAATTATTTGAAAAATGATGCAACTCTAACAGAACTTTTAAATACGGTACAACATCAGACTAATCTAATTTTTTCTCTAATAAAGAATAAAGATCTAACTTTTTCCGAATTTACCAATAGGTTTGCACAAATCGGCCGTAATTTTGGATTGCATACTATAGAAAATAAATTTGCTGAACGTTTAGAAAGAATTGATAACTTTAATTCAAAAAAGTTACTGAACTATTTTAACAAATTTAGATTCCATGCTTTTAGAGGTCAAATTAGATTTGATGGTGAAAGCCTAAATGCAGAAAGTATATATGAAGATGCGCTGCGAATAGTGCAAATTATTAATCAAATCCAAAAATATGCTATTTCTGATATTATAATCTCCAATTTTTCTTCAGTAGCACAAATAAATGAAATAAAAAAATTAAAAAAATCCTACAACATATCAAATATCAATACCATTCCTTTAGTAGAAACAAATCAAGATGTTGCTTATGCTGTCAATAACCTGCAGAAGATAGTTAAAGCTGATAATATTTCGCAAATAATGAAGGCAGGTAGTGATGATACTAGATTTAGTGGTCTTGCCGCTTCGATTCTAAACCTTGCTAAGCTAGGCTATGCTATGCAACAATTAAAAAATTCTGATATGTTTAATTCACAACAGGCAAAAACCCCTATCTTATTCATAGGAATGGGCTCAAGCATTGAAAGGCTTGGGGGACCAGTATTTTTTAGAAGTATGTTGGCAGGCATATTAGGAGATAATGAATCAAATCGTACAATTCAAGGCGGAGAATTAGAATATTTTGCCAATATAACTAATGCAGAGGAAAAACTTAAAACTGAAATTGCAATTGTAAAAAAGCGTGCAAAAATTAATTTTAATGAAATAGTGTCTATATCATCAATAATTAAAGAGTGCTTTCTTGATCGGTATCAAAATATTTATAAGAATGATTTGAAGAGAAATGATTTAAATCAGCTAATATTAAATGGAACTAATCTTGCCTATGCAATGGATAATTATCAAGCTGGTTCAAGATATAAAAAGAGAATTATAGTGAATAGCGAAAATAAATTAACTAATAATTTTACTGATCTTTTTAACAACACAAGAGCAATTGATTTTCAAACAAGTTTTGTATTATCTGGTATTCATCCGGAATTTATACCTTATAAGTATTTGAGCCAGAAACAAGTAGACAAGATTTTATCTTTTAAAGAAAATAAAATTATGAAAACATACATTACTGGAATATATGTTTTGTCAAAGCAAATGAATCCAAACTTTTATAAGGCGTTAGACTTACCTGTTTCTAACACAATATATAAACAGTTTAATGAAGGGTTCAGTATTTTTACTCAAATTATAGAAAAATATTTCCCTGAATTGAAACAAGAAATTGATACAAAATTAGAGCAAGAAAAATATCTAAATTATTCAAAAAATACAAATAAAGAAATAGTAAAAATACTTTCTACAGAAACAGACTTAATAAATAAATATAAGAATGGTGCCATTTCTTTTAAAATAATGACTAATAAATTACATAAATTAAATTATGAAATAGCTAGACTACGCAATCTATTATCTTTAGCCGTTAAGAACTGAAGTCTTTGTTATTCTGAGACAATTATTTAATAGCACAAGATTTCCAAAGTTATATACGAGGCATAGCATAGTACTATTACCATTTGGACATTAGTTTTTATAATTTCTTAAATTAGAACCGTAACTTTCTGTTGAATTGCTCTTACTGTTTCATCAAGTAAATGCAAGCACATAACATTTGCACCTTAGATCCATGAAAATGCACGCTACAGCTTGATAGATAATAAGCTCAATGTAGACCATCCACACAAGATTTTAACTAACCAATTGCAACTTTCTAAATATACAGCTTTACAAAACTAAATTATTTAATATCAGCCATAAGCACACTCTGACCAAAGTGGTAATATTTTCTGCTTCATTTATATTTTTATTGGAGGTTTATCTCTAAAAATATATTCTCAATTTCGTCTCTTGTGGAGCAACACGTGTTTGTCAGCAATTCTAGCCTTGTAGCCGATGGAATATTTCTTTATCATTGTGCTTTGCAGTTTCTGCTTCTTGTGCTGCTACACTAGACAAAACTGCTTAGTGGCTCTTGAGACAATTTTTCATAACATTATGCTATTCCATCTAAAGCACAAACCTAAACTGCGCACCTTTGCCACCTTTACTATCAGCAGATATAGCCCCGCCATGAGCTTCTACAGCGGCTCTACAAAGCGCTAGGCCTACGCCTCGTCCTTCGGCTTTTGACTCAGCGTTTGAGCCCATCTTAAATGGGGTAAA
>JALZUG010000065.1 GCA_023301685.1 Rickettsiaceae bacterium | reverse complement strand
CATAATTTTTATTTTATATAATATTATGCCTGAAAACTTTATTGCCATAGTATTTTCAGGAATAATATTAATTACACTAAGTGCAGCACTTGCACTTCTTACTTCTTCAATTCAAGGATATTTTAGAACGAACACTAATTTTCTTTCAATACTGATAATGCCACTAATAATACCCAATATAATAATATCTGGTCTATTCATACAAACCCCAGAAGCTATACATCTTGCAACCATTATGATTGGTATTAATCTTGTTATTATTCCTCCATCTATGTATTTATCTAGCTATCTACTGGAAAATATTTACAACATATAGGCTCTAAATGCTGCAAGTAAATCTTAAAGTGTTTGCTTGCAGCAATTAGCATGGTTTAGAATGGTATTAATATTATAATATAGTAAAGCGGCAAACATATGTTACAAATGTTCTTAGGCAAACTAAAGCTTTTGCTCAAAAACCCTATGGTGATCTTTATCTATGGAATCATGGCAAAATGGTATATTATGATAATGGTAGCCGCAATTGTTGTAACTTTCTGGGTATTTACTGGCTTAAAAGATTCTGGCTTTTTAGATGAAGCTGAAAAAGTTGTTTCAAAAGCTCTAAGTGATTCCAAATCAGTTGCTAGATATTGCGTTCCGAAAATAATGAGTTTCAGTGATTTTTGGGATTGTTTAGAATCACCTCCTAGATATGTACCTACAAAAAATGAAAAAGCTTTTGAAGAAGGGTTGACAGATCTATTAGATTTTAATAGTTATGATCAAGAAAAAGATCCGTATGCAGAAACAGGATCTGATAAATCTAGTTCTGCAAATTAAAACAAGAAGTTTATATTTTAATAACATTAACAAAAGTAATAAATAGTAAAAAATATGTCAGACGATACAATGCCAGATGATCCAGATAAAACCACACGTCGGGATTTTGTGACTTTAACAGCAAGCGGAATGACAGCGGTTGGTGCAGCTTGTGCGGCTTGGCCATTAGTTGATTCACTTAATCCATCTGCTGATGTTCTTGCCCTATCATCTATTGAAGTAAATATAGGGCACGTTGAGCCAGGTCAAACTATGACTGTAAAATGGCGTGGAAAACCTGTATTTATTACTCACAGAACAGACGAACAAATAAAAGAAGCTATTGATACTCCTTTAAAAGATTTAATCGACCCTGAAGAGGATTCTGCAAGAGTTAAATCTGGACACTCAAAATGGCTTATAACAATTGGAATATGTACGCATTTAGGCTGTGTTCCATTGTCCAATAAAGGAGATTATGACGGCTGGTTCTGCCCTTGTCATGGCTCACACTACGATACCTCAGGAAGAATTAGAAAAGGCCCTGCTCCTCTAAATTTAGCAGTACCTCCATACGAATTTATTTCAGATACAAAAATAAAAATTGGCTAACCATGAATAAAACAGATTCACACACAACTCGTAAGAAGAGAACAGGAATAATTGGTTGGATTGACTATAGACTACCCATTTTTTCGTGGTTAGATCACTTTGCAATCTATAAAACACCAAAAAACTTAAACTATATGTGGAGCATGGGTTCTATCGCCGGAATCGCTCTTGTAATTCAAATAGTTACAGGGATTATTCTTGCTATGCACTATACACCGCATATTGATCATGCATTTGATAGTGTTGAAAAGATCATGCGTAATGTTAATTATGGTTGGTTGATAAGGTATATGCATGCTGTTGGAGCATCAATGTTCTTTGTTGCAGTTTATTTACATATATTCAGGGGCCTTTATTATGGTTCGTATAAAGCTCCAAGAGAACTATTATGGCAAATAGGACTTCTTATCTTTTTAGCTATGATGGCGACAGCTTTTATGGGGTATGTACTTCCTTGGGGACAAATGAGCTACTGGGGAGCAACAGTGATTACCAACTTATTCTCAGCAATACCAGTCATTGGTGATAGCATAGTTACTTGGTTATGGGGAGGTTTCTCAGTTGATAATCCAACATTAAATAGATTTTTCTCTCTACATTATCTACTACCATTTATTATAGTTGGTTTAGTCATACTGCATATTTGGTCACTTCATACGCATGGATCAAATAATCCTACTGGAGTAAAGCTAAAAAATGAAGACATGGTTCCGTTCCATCCATATTATACCGTAAAAGATTTTGTTGGATTTGGTGTTTATTTCCTAATTTTTGCATACTTTATCTTTTATAAGCCAAATTTATTAGGACACCCGGATAATTATATACCAGCAAATCCTTTAGTAACGCCTGCTCACATTGTCCCTGAATGGTATTTCCTTCCTTTCTATGCGATTCTAAGAGCAGTTCCATCTAAACTTGGTGGCGTATTACTTATGTTTGGTAGTATAATTATTTTATTCTTCCTTCCATGGCTGGATCGCTCAAAAGTTAGAAGTGCAACATACAGACCTTTATATAAATGGGCATTTTGGGCCTTCGTTATTGATTGTTTAGTGCTTGGATATGTTGGAGGAATGCCAGCAGAAGAGCCATATATTACTATTAGTAGAATTGGAGCAAGCTATTATTTCTTCCATTTTTTAATAATTGTTCCTTTCATTGCACGTTTTGAAAAACCTCTACCACTTCCACATAGCGTAGAGGAAGAAGAACATATGCATGAAGATGATATAATTTAGGTAAAAAACTATGCTTAAAAGAATTTTAACCACAATAATAATTATTCTTGTATCCAGTAATTCCTACGCTGGTGGTGATGGCAAAAAACCTCTGCAAATGGTTTGGCCATTTGAAGGAGTATTTGGCACATTTGATAGACAAGCAGCACAAAGAGGTGCACAAGTTTACCTTGAAGTATGTTCTGCGTGCCATGGATTAAATCACCTATATTACCGTAACCTTATTGATTTAGGTTTTTCAGAAGCAGAAATAAAGGAAATAGCTAGTGGTAAAATGGTATTAGACGGCCCGGATGATATGGGAGAAATGTTTGAAAGAAAAGCAGTTCCATCTGATATTTTTGTTCCACCTTATCCAAATGAAGCAGCAGCTCGTGCTGCAAATAATGGTGCCTACCCAGCTGATCTATCATTAATAGTAAAAGCAAGAGAGGATGGAGCAAACTATCTTTATTCTCTATTAACTGGCTATCAAGAACCGCCTGAAGATGTAGTACTAATGCATGGTTTGTATTACAATCCATATTTTGAAGGTGGACAACTTGCAATGCCAGCTCCTTTAGCTCCAGAGCAAGTTGAATTTATGGATGGCACTCCAGCAACCGTAGAGCAGATGTCAAGAGATGTTACTATATTCCTACAATGGGCTGCTGAGCCAGAAATGGAGCACAGAAAATCTATGGGTCTAAAAGTTATGATATTCCTTGTAATATTCACAGTTCTTTTCTTTATAGCAAAAAAAAGACTTTGGAGAAATATTAAGTAGTTTTATTATCTATAGTAAAATAGGTATTATTTATAGGTTTTAAAGTAATTTAATCAAGAATTAGAACTTCATAGAAAATTGAATTCTGAATTTAGTAGAAGAGGCGTTACTTGATCTCTTCTACATCAACCAAACTTAGGTTACAGTCTATCTTGGCTATAAAATCTTTTAAGATACAGTAATTTCAGATTACTTGCTGTTATGCCAGAAAATAAATAAACAGTAATAGTATGCCAATCGACCAATGTAAAATAATTAAGCTAAACGAGTATGTTAGCAAAACAGGAAGCCTCACTACACTTGAAAATGGAGAAATAGAAGGTTTTTCAATATCTAGAATGTATTTTCTTAATAATCTTATAGAAAACCAACCTAGAGGAAACCATTCTTATTTAAATGTATCACAAATAATAATCCCAATTAAAGGCACAATTTCTGTTGAAGTAGATGATGGACAGAATATAAAAACTATTTATTCAAAGAAATCATATGAAGGTATATACATACCTACAAATATATGGAGAAAAGTAACTCCTCTAACCGCTAACACATTAATATTAGTATTGGCTGATAAACTATACAAAGACTGTAAAAAAATATCCAACTACGAAGAATTCATCTCTTATTCTAAAAGTATAATTAATGGATGATATTTCAACTTTTCTAGCTTTACCAGCACGCCCTAAAACATCTTTTGTCCATTAAGAATCTTTTTATCTACTGTAATTAGGCAAATATCAACTTACTTATCAGGAAAATCAACTAAAAGAAATTGTGATTTAAAACCTGCAATATTCTTTTCTTTCAAATTAACACATCCAACAATTTGCCTACCAACTAATTCATCAGGTTTGTTGTAGATAATAACTTGTGCTGAAGTTTGTAATACACCTATTCCCTTACCAAAGTCAGTCAATATTTTATAAGCTGGCTTTTGGTTCTTGAAAAAAATTCCCTGCTTTAACTACAGATCCAGAAAGCAAATTATACTCGTTCAAACTCATCATAACTAATTAGATCCATCTAAATAATTACAAAATTTCTTTTTTCATAAATAAATTATCCTCATAGAAAAAAGGAAATTTCTGAGGCAATTCATCTTTACTGATAACATGAAATCCATTACGCAAATAGAATTTTTTGGCAGCAATTGCTTGATCTTCTTTTGTACTCAAATAGAATGTTGTTCCTTCAGTGAAACTTTGAAAAAGCTTGTCTAATAGCATTTGAGCAATACCTCTACCCCTGAAGTTATTTTTTACAAACATTCTCTTCAAAATAAATATATTGTCACTTAAAAAATCATACGCAACTGTACCAACAATCTCATTATCATCGTTAATTAACACCAAAAAATCACCTCTTTTTTGATGGTAATACTGTTCTATATTTTGTAAATCTGGATAATCCTCGGAAACTACCTTAAAATTATATTCATTGATCCAAATATCAAAAATCAATTTTGAAACCTGACTTACATCCTGATTCGAGGCTTTTCTTATAATGTATTGCATTTCTTATCAAATTTATATTTAAGCAAGAATTTATTCGCCTTTTAGTATTTACTTTATCTCTGAAATTTTCTTCTTAAACTCTTCAATTTTATCTTCATATAAAAGGGGAAGAATATCCAGTATCTTATGAATAGCAATCATTGTTACTTCTTCTTCTTCTTTAGAAAACTTGCCAAGAACAAAGTCTGAGATATCATATCTAGGATCATCTGGGCGACCTACTCCGATTCTAATTCTATGGTAATTAGTTCCTATGTTACTATCAATTGATTTGAGACCATTATGTCCACCTGCACCACCACCAATTTTATATTTCACTCTTCCGAGTGGTACATCTACATCATCATGAATAACTATGATATTCTCAGGCTTTAGCTTATAAAACGAGGCAAGTGGTGCAACAGATGTACCAGATAGGTTCATAAATGTATTGGGCTTACATAATATTAATTTGCCATTTTCTAGATCACCGCTTGCAATATCAACATTAAATTTTGATTTTGTACTCCAGATAAAATTATAGCGGTCAGATAATATATCTGCCGCTATAAATCCAATATTATGTCTCGTGTTACTATATTTTGCACCCGGATTTCCAAGTCCAACTATTAGAAACATTATTTCTCTTCAGTTTTATCTGCTTCTTCACTTTCACCACCTTCTTGATCTGTTGGCTCATCGAGATCATCAGTTTTACCTCTTTTACCGATAATAGAAGCAATTATAAATTCAGGGTCCCCAATAAGTTTTGCACCTTCAGGTAACATAACCTCTTTAGCTTTTAAAGAACTGCTAATTGGCATATCTGTTACATCAGCTTCAATTTTTCTTGGAAGATTATCAACCGGGCAAAGAAGAGTTAGGCTTCTTTTAACAGTATTGAAATAACCACCTCTTTTTACACCAATACAATTTTCTTTATTAGTATAAACAACAGGTACTTCCATTTTCTGCATCTTGTTTTCAAGAAAAACAAAATCAGCATGACGAGCTATTTCAGTTATAGGATGAAGATCTATAGCTTTTGGCAGCACTTTAAATTTCTTCTGACCAATTTCAAATTGAATCACTTGAGAAATATATTGCGGCTTTCTATAATATTTTGTTAGCTCTTTTTCTTCAACAGCAATTGACATTGGCTCTTTACCCGCGCCATAAATAGTAGCTGGAACCATACCTCTTTTTCTTAAAGCTCTTGATGCTCCAGTCCCCAATTCTTCGCGCATTTCAGCTGCAAGAGTTAATACTTCACTCATTATAAATTTCTCCAAAAATTCTAAATTGGTCATATTAAAGACCTTTTTCAAGGCCACAATATATAACTTTATGTCCGATAATTCAAGCGTTTTTTATAAAAATATACAAAATGAAAAACTTAGTAGGTTCAATTAAATATTATATAGATTGATTCGACTAATTTTGATATAGTTAGTAACTATAATCAATCAATAAAACACTAAAAACAACCAAAATCTCGATGGCAATATTTAGCTTAGTATTTTTTAAAGTACTTTCATCACTTTTAAGTGTCATTATAGGCTTTATGTCTGGCAAATATTCAAACGTTGAAAAGGATAGTATAGCATCCCTATTATTTTATTTTGTAGCTCCCATCGTATTTTTTGCGATACCTACTAGTACAAATCTAACATTTTCATCACTTGGTATAACTCTACTGACTTTTACGCTTTGTACAATACTTGGTTTTTTTAGCTATTGGCTATATGGCAAAATATGGCAAGATTCTCATCGAAATATCCTTGCACTATCTGCAGGGACTGGTAACAGTGGATATGTAGTATTACCAATCGCAACCGTTTTATTTGATGATTACACCTTAAGCATATATGCACTCGGGCTAATTGGAATTTCTATATACGAAGCATCCATTGGTTGTTATTTCTGTGCGCGGAGTGTCACTACATTTAAGCAAAGTGTTTTAAAAGTTGCAAAACTACCTTTATTAAATGCCTTCTTCCTAGGGTGCGCTATGAGTTTAATGGGCTTTAAACTTCCTGATTTTTTTGATGAATTTGTTAATAATATGAAGGGCGCCTATTCAATTTTGGGTATGGTAACAATAGGACTAGCTCTTTCTGGAATCAAAAATTTTAAATTAGATGTAAAATTTACTGGAGCAGCCTTTGCAAGTAAATTCTTGTTCTATCCTATATTATTTAATATATTTATTTTATTAGATCGCTTTATATTTGGGCAGCTTGATACCAACTATTATAATGCTCTACAATTATTATGCGTTGCACCTCTGGCTACTAATACAATTGTTCTTGCATCACTTTACAAAATATATCCAGAAAAAGTAGCAACTGCGGTATTGCTTTCTTTACTATTTGTACTAATATATATGCCAGTTATGTCTGCAATTTTCTTGCAGAATATAGTCATTTAAGTTGAATGGCTATAAGCTAGCTTAAAATAATTTTCTACAACTTCAAAGGATAACAACATGGAAAAATCAATAGTTAAAGCAAAAGTTTTAATAATAGGATCTGGACCAGCTGGACTAAGCGCTGCTATATATGCTGCAAGAGCAGCTCTAGAACCTACGTTAATTCATGGCATGCAACCTGGTGGGCAATTAACAATCACTACAGATGTAGAAAATTATCCAGGTTTTGCTAAAACAATTCAAGGGCCCTGGCTAATGCAAGAGATGGAACAACAAGCAGAGCATGTCGGAACAAAAATGGTTCATGACTATGTTGAAAAAGTAGATTTTAAAAATAAACCATTCAAGGCATATACATCATCTGGCGACATATATGAAGCTGACAGTATTGTAATATCAACTGGTGCTCAAGCAAAGTGGCTAGGACTAGATTCCGAGCAAGAATTCCAAGGATTTGGTGTCTCAGGCTGCGCAACTTGTGATGGTTTTTTCTTTAAAGGCAAAGAAGTAGCTGTTGTTGGTGGTGGCAATACAGCAGTTGAAGAAGCTTTATTTTTAACAAACCATGCAAGTAAAGTGTATGTAATTCATAGAAGAGATTCTTTTAGAGCAGAAAAAATCCTCCAGGACAGATTACTTGCACATGATAAGATAGAAGTTATTTGGGATCATACATTAGAAGAAGTAGTTGGAGAAACAGACCCAAAAGCAGTCACTGGTATAAAAATAAAGAACGTAAAAGACGGTAAAATAAAAGATATAAAATGCGAAGGAGTTTTTATTGCAATTGGTCATAAACCAAACACAGAAATGTTTAAAGATCAGATCAAGATGGATGATGAAGGATATATTATTACCGCTCCAGACTCGACAGAAACTAATATACCAGGGGTCTATGCTGCTGGTGATGTTCAAGACAAAATATATAGGCAAGCAGTAACTGCGGCTGGTACAGGCTGTATGGCAGCACTTGAAGCAGATAAATTCCTGCGAGGCGTATAGTTTCATGTCTAAGACTCTAACAGAAGATGATTTACAAAGAAAGGTACCAGCAAATTTTAATGCAGAACAAATGCTGCTTGGAGCTATACTGATTAATAGCAATCTAATTGAACAAGTTAGCGAATTTCTAAAACCAGAACATTTTTACGAAGCGCTGCACCAAAAAATATATAATGCTATTGAAATTTTAAATGAAAAAGGCCTAAGTGCAACTCCCATAACAGTTAGATCAATGCTTGATAAAGAACCCTTATATCAAGAAGCTAATGGCGATGAATATCTTATAAAACTCACTACACTAGCAATGGTTGTTATTAATCCAAAGGATTATGGAAAAATCATCTATGATTTAGCAATAAAAAGAAGCCTTATTCAGATTGGCGAAGAAATTGTTAATGATGCATACGAATCAACTTTAGAGCAAAGCTCAACTGAACAATTAGAAACAGCTGAAAACAAGATGTATCACTTAGCTAGCGAAGGTCTAAATGATAAAAGTTTTGTTGCCATGCGAGATCCCGTTGCCGAGTCATTAGATAGTATTAATAGAGCAATGAAAAACTCTGACCATGTTACTGGTATCTCTACTGGTCTTATGGATTTAGATAATAAACTGTCAGGCTTTCAAAATTCTGATCTAGTTATCATTGCAGGCCGTCCTTCAATGGGTAAGACTGCATTTGCAATTAATTTTGCATTTAACGCCTGCAAAGCCCTAGCTGCAAAAGCAAAAGATGGAGAAAAGCAACCATCTGTAGGTTTCTTCTCACTTGAAATGTCATCAGAGCAGCTTGCTAGTCGCTTACTATCAATGATGGCACGAATTGACTCTTCTAATCTTAGAAGTGGTAAAGTAAATGAAGAGCACTACAATGATCTTCGCAAAGCAGCCTCAGAACTTGCAGAAATGCCATTTTTTATTGATGATACTCCTGCACTTACAATCTCAGCAGTAAGAGCTAGAGCTAGAAAGCTAAAAAGAAAACATAATTTAGGAATTATCTTTGTAGATTATCTTCAACTAATGCGGGGTTCTTCAAATAGTGATAATAGAGTACTAGAAGTTACAGAAATAACTCAAGGACTCAAGGCCATTGCAAAAGAGCTAAATATCCCTGTAATTGCTCTAGCACAGCTTTCTCGAGCAGTTGAGCAAAGAGAAGACAAGCGCCCTATTCTATCAGATCTTAGAGAGTCAGGTTCTATTGAACAAGATGCCGATGTGGTCATGTTCTTGTATAGAGAAGAGTATTATCTTAAAAGAAAAGAACCAGCTCCTGGAGATCCGAAATATACTGAGTGGCAACAAAAACTTGATAAAGCGCATAATATTGCCGAAGTTCTGGTTGCAAAACATCGTAATGGGTCTGTTGGTAACGTTCAATTATTTTATGTTGATAAATTTTCAAGTATCAGTAACCTTGAAAAGATGCATACCCAAACATAACATAAGGAGGCAAAGCTATGGTTAAGCCAGTAATTTTTGGAATATCGGGAACAAATTTAACAGATGATGAAGTAAATTTGTTCAAAGAAAACGAAGCCATAGGATTTATTCTCTTTGCTCGCAACATCGAAACTAAACAGCAAGTAAAAGACTTAACTGCTGAACTTAAAGCATTGTATCCACATAAACAAGCACCTATTTTTATAGATCAAGAAGGTGGCAGAGTTGCAAGGATAAAACCGCCAGTGTCTAAAGCTTTATTTCCAAGCGCTGAGCATTTTGCAATAAATTATCAATCTAGCAAAATACAAGCAAAACATGAGCTAAAAGCGAACTATATTGAATTGATGTCTGAACTAAAAGAACTTGGCATTGATTCACCATGCGCGCCAGTATGTGATTTAAGATTTACAGAAGCCAGTGATGTTATAGGAGATAGAAGCTTTGGAGAAACTCCTGAGCAAGTAATAGATCTGTGCAGAACTGCAATCACAGGAATAACTCATGCTGGAGGAATACCATTCCTAAAGCATATCCCAGGGCATGGCAGAGCAAAAGTTGATAGTCATTTCGAGCTTCCTATAGTAGACGATTCTCTAGAAGCACTTGAAGAAACAGACTTTGCTATTTTTAGAGAACTTGCAGATGAGGAAGTTTGGGGCATGACTGCTCATATTATATATGAAGCATTAGATCCGGATAATACTGCAACAACTTCGCCAAAAGCCATAAAATATATTAGAGATAATATTGGTTTTAAAGGTACATTAGTATCCGATGATATTTGCATGTATGCGCTTCATGGTGCTATTGGAACAAAAAACACAATTTTAAAAAGAGTTTTAAATCTAGCTGCTCAAAATAAAGAGTGGAAAGAACAATATGCAGAGCAGCTTGAAAAAACATTTGGCTTTGATACTCATGAAATAGGAAGCCCTATCATTATCGAACAATGTGAAAATAAATTACTTGAAATAAAACCGGTATTTCTTGAAAGTCTTGCTAAAGTTACTAGAATGACACTAGATGCTGGATGTGATATTGTATTGCATTGCAGCGGTGACTTAGAAGAAATGCAAGCTGTTTGCAGAGAACTATAAACTAAATAATATAAATTTTAGGAGAATCAAAATGACTTATTGCGATCATTCTAACCAAGATGAATATCCATTTAAACTACCAGAACTACCATATGAGAAAGATGCATTTGAACCACATTTTTCTCCTGAAACTTTTGATTATCATCATGGCTTGCATCATAATGCTTATGTAGCTAATCTAAATAATTTACTTGAAGATAATAAAGAAATGATTGGACTTGATCTTGAGCAAGTCATCAAAACATCTCATAATACTAATAACGCTATCTTTAATAATGCAGCACAAATTTGGAACCATTCTTTCTTTTGGCACTCAATCAAACCTGGTGCTGGTGGAGCTCCTAGTGATGATATGCTTGATAAAATTAATGAGGATTTTGGTTCTTATGATGAATTTGCAAAGCAATTTAAGCAAGCTGCCTTAACGCAGTTTGGTAGCGGTTGGGCTTGGCTTGTTCTAGATGAAAACAACAAACTTCAAATAGTTAAAACCGCAAATGCAGAAACTCCACTTACTGATGGAATGTCTCCTCTAATTGCATGTGATGTATGGGAGCATGCTTATTATATAGATTTCCGCAATAAAAGACCTGACTATGTTTCGGTCTTTTTAGATCACATGATAAACTGGGACTTTGCTTCAATGCATATGCACAGGGCTATGCAATAATAAATTTTATATAGACGCGGGGAGAACAAATTCTCCTGCGTCTATAGCTAACAAAAACAAACAATCCTATCTTTACTTTTTTGTTAATTTCTGTATAGAGTATATTATATAGATATTAAACCTTTGACCAATTGGTAGAGATGGCAAAATCGCAAAGTAAGGAAAAAGAAGCTCTAACTAAACACACTGATTTAACTCTTTCAGAAAAACATTTTGGAAATGTCATTTCGGGCCCATGTTCTACAGAAGCACCGACTCATGCTTTTACCAGCTCATCTCTTGGACTTGGACTATCTCTACAACCGCCTATAGATGGAAATGATCAAGTAGTTATGTATGCGCTAGGAGATCATACCTGCATTGCAGAAGGATAATGATAACTTTAAAGATAATAAAAAACTTTTTTAAATAGCAAAAAATAAAATTTTATCTAGTAAAGTATTTCTACTCGTATTATTTAAATAAAAATACTTCATATAATACAAATAAATCAACTATGAACCACAAACTTCCCGATTTTATATATAATATAGGTGAGCCACTAGATATAGTTTTAGATAATGAAAGCAAAGAATATAAAGCCTGCGACTTTTTGTTAAATGGTAAAAAGATAAAATTTAGGCAAGCCAAAACTACTCCTACAAAAGCAGGTCAATTTGTTACTTTGTGGAAGCGTACAAAAGATGGACCTATTGCACCATATGATATTAATGACGAATTTGATTTTGTAATTATTAGCTCAATCAATGGATATTTTTCTTTTCCAAAATCAGCATTGATAAATCAAAATATAGTTTCTGCAGAAAATTCAAGTGGCAAGCGAGCTTTTAGAATTTATCTTCCTCACGAAACAAATCTAAATAAGCAAGCTACGAAAAGCCAAAACTGGCAAAAAAAATATTATAATAGCAATTCTTCTTAAAAATGAACTCGAATTTGGCATTTATTTGTCTTAGGAGGCAGTACATCTCACTACTTTTCAATATATTCTATATTAGCCTAACAATATATCGGTTATTTACTGTGCTAGAACTTTAGTCCAAACATTACTTCAGTTATTTTTCCAAACATAAAAAGAAGTTTTGATATTATAATCCGGAGCTCATTTCTTATTGTAGCTATTTGTACTAGAGCCATTATTTTTGTCTAAACAATAAGATTATTATTGCTTTTCATTTTCAGAACACTAACTTGATGGTGCTGCATCGCCTAAAATATCAATACTAGCTTGTTCTTCTGGCATATAATCCACTGGTGAAGTAAAAGAATTAACTAACTCAAGTACTTCTGGTAATAAATCTCCAATAAAAAATGCTTTAGAGGTTGTATCATTTACGTCAAGGCTTTTGCATACACCCATTATCGGAAACGCATACTTTACGAAATATTTTTTAACTAGTTTGGGCAGTCTAGATATGTCACCTGGTGAAAGACTGTCAGAAAAAATAGAAAAATCGCAATGTTTTAATAATTCCCATTCTTCAACTGTTAATCTGATGTCAAACATCTTTTGATTGGCACTTTCATTATCTGGACTAATGTTATGAATTTCTAGTAAAGTTGCAGATAATACCAATAAATTGTCTTTATTAGCTTGTGTAAGAATATTGATCTTAGTTTGCAACTCTTTTTTAACTCCTAGATTAGTATATACCAATGAATTAGACTGGGCAAGAGCTTCAGCTACTGCTGGCCCATGTTCTCCTAAGTTATTTTCATTCATGTCTAATGTATGTAATGAATTAGACTGAGCAAGAGCTTTAGCCAATGCTGGCCCATGTTCACCTAAGTTATTAAATCGTCAAGTATAATTCCTGTAATAAATTAGACTGAGCAGGAGCTTCAGCTACTGCTGGCCCATGTTCTCCTAAGTTATTAGCACTCAAGTCTAATGTAAGTAATGAATTAGACTGAGCAAGAAGTCTTATAGCTAAAATAATAGCATTAAATGTTAAATAGTTACCCAATATAATTCGAATATCCTCAGAATTTTGGATTTCTTGAAAGAAGATAGTTTTTTTGATAGCGTTGGAATTATTTTTAATAGAGGGGTTTTCTGCTAATATATTTAACTCAGTTGCTATATCGGCAGTAATACTGATGGTTTTCCTCATAAAACACCTACTTTAACTATATAACTATTCATATCAAGTTTATTAATGATTCTTGCTCTTAGCATAAAACAAATCTTCAGAATGATACTATAAATATAAATTTCAGCCAAGAAAGATTTACTTTTATTAACAAAAATTTTATGTTGTATTTTTATATAAAACAGTTGTGTCTCTTTTTACAAAACTCTAAATCAGAGTGGTTTAACTCAGGAAGTGAATTGAGAGTTTGAGAAAACTTCTTACTCATAGCGCTAGACTGATACTAGAACTACAGAATATATCTATAGCTTGTTTTTTATTTTTAGAAGTTCATCTTCAGAAAGTCCTGTGACAGAAGAAATATGTTTAGAATCTAAATTCTGTTCGAACATTCTAGTAGCGATTTCTTCTGCTTTTGAAGTTGCTCCTTCAGAACGTCCTTTGGCTTTACCAATAGTAATTCCTTCAACAATACCTTCTTCGATATAGCTATCAGGCCGCTGTCAAGTTAATGAAACCAGAGTAGAAAGATAGAATAATCTTGAAATTTAGGTAGAAAGAAGTCTTTGATAGGCTTCATTCCAAATTGTTTTAGCTTGATCAAATGCTAATCTTTTACTGGGGCATTTTTGGTGTATTTTCCAACGTTGATTGCAAATATATTTCTAACTTTTCCCATTAATGATAATGTTTTTTGAATTCCACTAGGAGATTTGAATTTTATCAATGATTTTTCCTTGTGGCGAGTTGGTTGATGAGTATTCTCAGTTCGTTTATTTAGCCCTTTATAAGAACGATGTTCTGTCTCAGGATACATTTGACGCATTGGTTTGATATAGCTCTTGAGCTTATCTGTAATAATAGTTTTTGGGCTAGGATAACAACCAAATAATCGCGTTAAAAAACGTATAGCAGACTTTTTATTCGATGTTTTTGTAAGAATATATCTAATTCATGACCATCAGCATCAACAGCTCGCCATAAAACATAATATTCTCCATTTATTTTGATTGTCATCTCATCTAAATGCCACCTATCTTTTGGTTCACTCTCTCGTTTTCTTATCACATTTTTGAAATACGAAGCAAACTTAATACACCATGAGTATATAGTTTCGTGACTAACAACTATTCTTCGGTAAGCTAACTCTTCTGCTATATCTCGATAACTATCATTGAATCTACGATATCTCCATACTGCCATGGCTTTACTGATACTGGAAATATGGTATTTAGGGGCTTGCTCTAGATGCATATCATTCAAATATAACTTAATATATTGAGATTATACAATTGCTCAATCTTTTCAACCACCCTCTAGTCTCTGTTATTAACTTGACGGCACCTAAAAAAAGCTCCGTAAGTTTATAAACTTGCGGAGCTTTTTTCTTTTATAACTATTAAATTTTAGTTACACGCATCTTTTAGCTTTTGGCCAACTTTAAATCTTGGCTGCTTATAAGCTTTAATTTGAATTGGGTCACCAGTTCTAGGGTTACGTCCAGGTCTAGAAGCAACTTCGCTAACGCTATAGCTACCAAAACCTACCAATGATACATCATTGCCTTCGCCCAGCGCGCCAATAACTGAGCTTGTGAACATATCCACAACTCTTTCAGCTTCCGCTTTTGTACAATTATGCTTATCTGCTATGTATGATACAAAATTTCCTTTGTTCATTTATAATCTCCTTATTAATTTACTATAATTACTGGTGTTAACTGATTTAACAATCTCGATCTTATCATCACCTTATTTACTTCATATAATAAAATAATGCTAGACCGTGATTTTTTATAGGTAGTTTGGCTACAAAATCACACTATTTTGGATAATTCATCCGCCCTGTCTTCAAATGCTCCAATCATTTTTTCCGTCGCAATAGAAAAAACCATACCTATAATCATATCTAGTATCCTTGATTTGAAAGCAAAATCAATAGAAAAATCCACTTTTGCCCCATTATCTAGCTGTTTTATAGTCCAAATGTTCTTCAAAAGTTTAAAAGGTCCGGAAATTGCAACTACTTCTATACAATAGCTATTATTTTCTGAGCTTGTAATCACCTTCGAAACATAGCTTTCTGTAAAACCTTTAAACTCAACAAACAACTCAGCAGTTAAAAAGTCATCATTTTTTTCAATTATTCTAGCTTTTTTGCACCAAGGAAGAAATTCTGGGTATTTTTCTATATCCATTATAATTTCACTAATAAGGCTAGCCTTATACGGCATTACTCTTGTTTCCTGAAATGAATGCATATTAATTAGTATTATTTGAAAGTTGTTTGCGTCTTGCTTGCTGCATTTTGCGAAAATCATCACCAGCATGATATGAAGAGCGAGTAAGAGGTGACGATGAAACCATCAAAAAACCCTTAGTCCGAGCTACTCTTTCTAAATATTTAAACTCTTCAGGAGTTACATATCTATCAATAACAGCATGTTTTTTTGTTGGCTGTAGATATTGACCAATTGTCATAAAATCAACATCTGCTGCTCTAAAGTCGTCCATAACTTGTACTACTTCTTCATTAGTCTCACCAAGGCCAACCATAATACCAGATTTTGTAAATATTGTCGGATCAAGTTTTTTTACATTATGTAATAAATTGAGAGAATGAAAATATCTAGCTCCAGGTCTAATTGTTTTATAGAGTGATGGAACAGTTTCAATATTGTGATTAAATACATCAGGTTTTGCTTCTACAACGATTTCTAATGCACCATCTTTTTTTAAAAAATCTGGAGTAAGAATCTCTATTGTAGTATTTGGTGCAGTATTTCTTATAGCTTTTATGCAATTAGCAAAATGTTCTGCTCCACCGTCAGGTAAATCATCTCGATCAACTGAAGTAATAACCACATGTTCTAGTCCAAGCTTACCAACTCCAATTGCCAATCTTTCAGGCTCATGTGGGTCAAGCAAATCTGGAAGACCTGTCTTAACATTACAAAAAGCACACGCTCTTGTACACACTGATCCAAGGATCATAACCGTCGCGTGTTTCTTTTCCCAACATTCTCCGATATTAGGACACGCAGCCTCTTCACATACTGTATTGAGCTTTAAATCATCAATGAGTTTTTTTGTTCCCTGGTACTCTTTTGATATAGGAGCTTTAACTCTAATCCAATCTGGTCTTTTCAATGTCTCTGATTCTTTCATAACTTTATAATATGCGCTTTTGATGCAAGATCTTCGATACCTATAATATCAGTAGTAGTTATAAATGTCTGCAGTTTACTTTGCATTACATACGAAGAAAGATGTTTTTTTCTAGAATCGTCTAAATGAACAAATAATTCATCTAGAAGCAATATAGGAGTTGTCAGAGTATTTTGTAGTACAGATTCTATTGAAGCAAGCATTATTGATATAAGCAGAGCTTTTTGCTCACCAGTCGAACATAGCCTCGCTTGCTGCGCCTTTTCCTGATGAGAAACTTCCAGGTCTGCTTTATGTACTCCAAAATTGGTTCTACCAGAATAAAAATCTTTTTGTCTATCGTCTTTTAATACCTGCAGATAGCTTATTTCAAAACTATCCCATTGCTCTTCAGATTCAAATAATGGAGTAATTGATAGTTCTGCCTTCGGAAATTCTGTCTTTAAGGAGCTGGCAGCATCTTGCATTAAACTAATTGCTTCTTCCCTAGAAGTAGCAATTTTCAAAGCTTCTCCCGCCATTTGTTTCTCTAGTATTCCAAGCCATGAATTTTGTGAATTTAAATCTCCATTTGCAAGAGATTTATTCCTCTCTTTCATATAATGATTGTATTTTGCAATATTCTTAGCATGATTTGCATCAAAGCTATAAACTATCCTATCAAGAAACTTCCTTCTAGCTGATGATGAGCCTAAAAACAAACCTTCCATCTGAGGTGTTAACCACATGACATTTAGTAAATTAGATAATTCACTGCCTGAAATTTTAGAGCCATTATACAACATCTTTCTAGAGCGGTCATTCTGTGAGTATGAACTTGCAATTTCAGCAACACCTAACTTACTTTTTAATTTAAAATTTGTAGACCATTTTTGTTCTTCATGCTTCCTTACCTCATCAAAATGCGCAGATTTTAAGCCTTTACCAGGTGATAGATACGATATAGATTCAAGAATATTTGTTTTGCCACTACCATTTGGACCAACAATTATGTTAATCCTCTTATCAAAATCTATAGACCACTCAGAAAAATTTCTGTAATTCTCTATTGATAATTGTTCAAGGTAAACAGGCTTCATCGTGCAATATATGTAATTTTCATTTGTTTGATGGTACGCGGTGTTGATTCAATTATCTCTACAATAACACCATCATCAAGATCAATTACAATACCTTTTTCTGGAACATTTCCTACTTTTGCCATAACTAAACCACCAATGGTATCAGACTCATCATGCTCCGTCTTTAGCGTAACTCCAATAATATTCTCTAACTCTTCTATTTCAACTCTTGCACTTGCAACAAGCAAACCAGGCCGCAAGATTTTGTAACTATCAATGTCCTCATCAATATCGTGCTCGTCATCAATTCTACCAACTATCTCTTCCATTATATCTTCGATAGTCACTATACCATCTGTTCCACCATACTCATCAACAACAACTGCAATATGAGTCCTGCTGGCTTGCATCTGAGCAAGTAAATCTATTAGCTTCATTGAATGAGGAGAAATAATATGTTTTCTGATTAGTTTCTTTAAAATAAATTTCTTTGAATGCGCGATAACTTCAA
The DNA here is from genome assembly GCA_023301685.1 of Rickettsiaceae bacterium. Taxonomy (GTDB): domain Bacteria; phylum Pseudomonadota; class Alphaproteobacteria; order Rickettsiales; family Rickettsiaceae; genus Megaera_A. The sequence goes on along the minus strand of JALZUG010000065.1, from coordinate 15,056 downwards.
ATAGATCTTTAATGTGGATAAAGCCAATTATATTATCCAACCTCTCCTTATAAATTAATGTTCTAGTATGTGCGTGCCTAATAATCAAATCACTTAATTCCTCAAGAGTTGCATCATGGCTAACTGAAATAATATCTGATCTTGGTACCATTACATCTTCCACAGTTTTTTCTAAGAAATTATCGATATTATTGACTATTTCATCTTCAGAATCGTGGATTAAGGATGTAGGGATTGGTTCGCTAGTTTCTGTTTGTAATTGATCTTTAGCCTTACTGCGTTTAAATAAATAATATTTTAGGAATGTTTTTAAGCCCATCAAGCTTTTAATTTTTGACTTACCACTTCCCGTGGGACCTTCTTTATCTGAAGCTTTTGGCATAATATTTTTTACTTTTGTATTTAGTATGGTGATTTTATATTATAATTACTCAATATTTCTATCTCTAGCGCTTCCATAATTTGCGCTTCTTCATCTTCTATATGATCATACCCTATTAGGTGAAGTATAGCATGGATCAACAAATGTTTAAAATGATCTTCAAAACTTATCTGCTTTTCTTTTGCTTCCTTCTTAATCGTATCATATCCAAAGGCTATATCACCTAAATACATATAGTCAGCGTTAGGTTTAAATTCAAGTAAATGCCTCCAATTAATTTCTAAATCTTGGAAAGATAAAACATTTGTCGATTTTTCTACATCACGAAATTCAGAATTTAAGGACAACATCTTTTTGTCATCAGTCAATAAAACAGATAATTCTATTTCCTTTACTATATTTAAATTCTTGTATCTATTTATAATATTCTTAGTAATATCCGAAATTAAAGCAATATTTATTTCTTGCACCCTATTCCAATCATCCAATTCCGATGCTATCTCTATCTTTATGTTCATTAAGTTAATTACAATTTAGATGAATTATGATATATTCCTCTATTATGTCATTACGAGCAAAATGCGGCAACCTTTTATTACTCATTTTTTAGTAGACAAAAAACAATTATTCTACAGAAACTAAAAGAACATGGCTGAAGGAGACGATCAGGATAAAGACGCCAAAACCGAGGATCCCACCCGAAAAAAACTCGAAGATGCGGTCAAAAAGGGTCAGGTAGTTAATTCTAAGGAAGTAACTAGCTTTGCCATGTTCTTGCTTCTAACAATTGTTACAATATGGATCATACCCTACTCACTAACAAAGCTAGGTAACAAACTCAGATTTTTCGTTGAAAATGCTGGAAATATTCCCATGGATCAGGGAATATTATACATATTAATTCCAAATATTATCGAAAGTGCGCTAATCTACTTAAGCCCATTATTCCTTATAGTCTTTATCGCAGCTATTGCATCATCTTATTTCCAACATGGAGAATTTATTTTTTCTGGAGAAAGCTTGATTCCCAAACTATCCAAAATATCGCTAATAAAAGGATTTGGTCGTATCTTTTCTATGAAAAGCTTTGTTGAATTCTTAAAAGGTATTTTTAAGATTGGATTAGTTGGAACATTTGTTCTCTTAGTAATACTCGCTGATGTTAAGGAATTAAGTCAATATCAAGAACTTTCTACTGACGGAATATTGGAGCAGCTATTTACTATGATCAAGGATATTATAATTCTTGTTACAATTATTATGGCAGTCATTGCGGCCATAGATTTTTCATACCAAAGCTATGAGCATTTCAAAGAATTAAAAATGACCAAACAAGAGGTAAAAGATGAGCATAAACAAACAGAAGGTAATCCAGAAATAAAACAAAAACTTAGAAAATTACGTCGTGAACAATCTCAAAAACGTATAAAGCTCACTGTTCCTCAAGCTACCGTCGTCATAACCAACCCAGAGCACTATGCGGTGGCTCTTAAATACGATCCAAAGAGCATTGAAGCACCAATATGTGTTGCAAAAGGGCTTGACCTAATCGCCCAAAATATCAAAACTATAGCAAAAGAACATGATATTCCTATTGTTGAAAGTCCGCCACTAGCAAGAGCTCTTTATAAAGATGTAGATTATGACCAAGAAATACCAGTTGAACATTTCGAAGAGGTTGCTAAAATCATCTCATATGTAATGTCCCTTGAGCAAAAAGCAAAGGACGCCAAAATGAAGTAGTATGGTAATAAAATGATTAAAATATCCCCTTCTATCCTTTCAGCCGATTTTGCAAATTTAGAAAAAGAGATTAAAGCTCTTGAAAATGCTGGAGCAGATATGATCCACATTGATGTTATGGATGGCCATTTTGTACCAAACCTAACATTTGGCCCACCTGTTATTAAAGCTTTAAGAAAGCATACAAAACTACCTTTTGATGTTCATTTAATGATTGAATCTCCAGAAAAATATATCAAAGATTATGCCGAAGCTGGTGCAGATATTATTACAGTACATCCTGAAGCTACAACTCACCTAGATCGAACAATAAATGAAATAAAAAAACATGGCGCTAAAGCTGGGATTTCCCTCCTTCCAACAACGTCTGTTGGACCACTAGAATATACTATTGATAATATTGATCTTATACTCGTAATGACAGTAAACCCTGGTTTTGGAGGGCAAAAATTTATCAACAATCAGCTTATGAAGATCGAAATGATAGCAAATATTATCCAAGAGACTGATATAATTCTTGCAGTTGATGGAGGAATTAACGACAAGACTGCAAAGCTATGTATAGATGCAGGAGCTGATATGCTTATATCTGGTAGCTTTATTTTCAAAGAAAATTATAAAAAGCAAATTAGCCTGCTTAAGAACTAAAATTTTATAACAATAATTATGCATGCAGATACTCCGCTTACAACGAATGACAGACAAAAAGAACTACCAACATTACCTGAAGGTTTTGTGTACTTAGATCAAATTTGTCCAACTATTATGCAAAACCTAAAATATGCTTCTGATGATAACTTCACTGGAACTATTGTAAGAGGGTATAATAAAAATACAGCAATCCTTACTAGTAAAGCAGCAAAGGCGCTACAACAAGTCCAAGAAGAGCTAGAGATAAAAAATCAAACTTTACTAATATGGGATGCTTACCGCCCCACTATGGCGGTAGATTATTTTCTAGAATGGGAACATCAACCTGATAATCCTAGAATAAAAGAAAAATTCTACCCACACTTAACAAAAGAAGAGCTTTTTACAATAGGATTTATTGCACCAGGCCATAGCACGCATAGCAGAGGCTCAACAATTGACCTAACAATTTTTGACAAAGAATCAAGTCAAGAGCTTAATATGGGAACTGATTTTGATTTTTTTGATAAAAAGACATATACAAACAACCAAAATATATCTCAAGAGGCACAAAAGAATAGAAAATATTTTGTAAATCTCATGGATAAATATGGTTTTGAAAATTATCACAAGGAATGGTGGCATTTCACTCTAAGAAACGAACCATTCCCTAATACGTATTTTAATTTTCCTGTAGGATAATTATAAAAGCAACTCTCCAAGTATGCAACCAGCCAGCGTTATAGCTTCTTCCTCAAAATCACTAAATAATGGCTCAGGTGGAGGTGCATAGCTATCTGGTCGCACCGCATCTATCATTAAACTACAAAAGACACTTGTAAGAAATGACATGTTTTTTACTGCATTACCCATTTTAACAGCTAGTGTTGAACAAATTGAACTCTTACCTCCTAATTTTACAAAGTTACCATAAGCTTCGTTAAAACAAGTTATTCTTGATTCCAAAGGAACTTGAAAACGAAAATTTGCTAACATAGTATCAATGCCATGAGATTCAAAACTATGATACAAAAAATCCTTTCCTTTAGTAATTTTCTTGCGATTAGTAATAGCTATTGGATTTTTTGAAGATGAAGTTCCACAAGCATTCACCATGCCTGAAAAATTAGATATATATTCTACATAGTCTGGATTCCTTACTTTAAACCAAGAGCTACTGCCAGGAGACTCAATCGAAATAACCCTAGCTGACATGTATTCATCAGAAATTAAAAACTCATTATCAGCATTATAATCAACTACAAGTCCGCCCCTTGAGTGCCCTACAAGCGTTATTTCTTCAACATCCTTATCTCTACGAACATCAAACAATTTTTTCTCTAAAACTCCTGAATCTTCTGGTTTTCGAGATCTTGCTGCTGCTATTATATCAGGAAGCTCTTCAAGAAAACCAGAAAAATTTAAAGTTCTCCAGGACAACCCCCTGTTCATTATGTAAATATTCTTTGGATTATCAATCTCTTGTACCGTAGTACAACAGAATCTTGGCTTATCTAAGCTACCGTGCGAATAATCCGGAAGATAATTGAAACCTAACCTCTTTGCTCTTGCAGAAAAATCTAAATCAGACTCAGCATTTGCAGCAAGGTTCATTAGTTCAAAAGCTTGCAGGTTACGCGCACTTTTGGAACTTTCTGGTAATTTTGCCATTTACCCCTCCCATTTTAATTTATAATTTTATACGTTCCGTGAAATTGTCTACACCTCCATTTGCATGATAATATTTAATATTAAGTTGATATCCACCTGACATTCTTTTTCCTCTAAGCTTTTTACCTATAAAAAAGAAATATCTTGCTTGATATTTACCGAATAGATGATCTCTAGTTATTATTGTTTTACCAGAACTATCAACTATAGATAGCTCTATCTTGTCTCCTTTATCAACAGAAAAAATATCAACAAATCCAACTAAAGCACTAGGATACTCCGGTTGCTTTTTAATATATTGTCCTTTTCTAATCTGCTCTGCATGCGGTTGGTTAAAAGTAAAACCGTAATTATATACAATTCCAGTTTTTGCATTTTTATGAATTTTATCTTTATCTTTCCACATTGATTGCGGCTCATTGCCACACCCATCTTGATGACCATAGAATGGATCTATTTCTTGAGAATTTTTACGAAGACTAATATGTAAATGAGGATATTCCGTAAATCCAGATAATCCTACTAAACCGACTTCCTCTCCTGCTTTAACTTTCTGCCCTTTTCTAACAGTTATTGAACGTTTTTTTAGATGACATAGCTGAGCTTCGTATTTACCATTTGAAATCACTACACCATTGCCACACTCAACTCCTTTTACAGACTTCTTGCCAGCTATTCTTACACTAATATCTAAAATTTTATCTCTAATCGCTCTTACTTCTCCGTCAAATGGCGCTAGCACTTTTACTCCTTTTTGCATCTGTTTATAGTCTTTTAGAGCAAAATCAGTTCCCTTATGGCCATCATAAGTATTAGGTCCACAGCGAAAATCAACCTCCCTATCTCTTAGGTGATGCCTAGGTAAATTTGATATCCAACAATTTTTTCCAAGGTCACAATCAAGAGGAAATACAAGCTCAATCGCAGTTGAACTACAGGAAAAAAGTAAAATTAGTAAAAAAGAAGTAATCGTCCTCATATATATGATTATAGTTTTTTAAATTAAATGCTACTAGTAACTTGTTAAATAATCATTAAAGTAAATGATTTTTATTATAGACTTATTCTATTAATCTTTACTATTTACTGGCAGATATCGATCATCTATTATGTAATCTTGAAATTTCAACAAAATAAAAAATAATGAAGATTTTTGTCTGCCAAACTGCACCAAAAGTTGGAGCAATTGAAGAAAATTCAAAAATAATTCAGCAGAATTATAAACAGTCTCAATTAGCAGGTGCAGATATATGTGTTTTTCCTGAATTATGCATTACTGGCTATTTAGCCGAAGACTTGTTCCTTAAAAAAAATTTTGTTGATAAAGCGACAACATATGCAAAAAAACTAATTAAAGAAACTAATAAAACATGCCTCATACTCCCTACAACATTGTTTGAAAATGGTTATTTATATAATGTAGTGATCATTGCACAAAATGGTAAAATTATTGGCACTACTTATAAAAATGAGCTCCCAAACCATGGTATATTTGATGAAAGAAGATATTTTACACCTGGAAAATCAAATATCATCGAGATAAATGGTATAAAAGTTGGCATACCTATATGCGAAGATATTTGGCACTCTTCTGTATGTACTGATCTCAAAAATCAAGGAGCTGAACTTTTTATTGTTCCAAACGCATCCCCGTATGAGAAAAATAAGATAAATAGTAGAGCTAAACTTGTCAGCAAAAGGTATAAAGAGACTTCAATTCCTATTATCTACTGTAATCAAGCTCTTGCGCATGATGGTATAATATTTGATGGAAGGTCTTTTATTTATGACTCAAAGTTAAAGATCATAGGAAAAAGCTTCACTACAGATGCAATCACTGTTGAATATAAAGATAAAAAGCTCATAACTGGTAATTCATATTTGAATACAGAAAATATATATGAGGAAATAATAAAAGCTACAACGCTTGGAGTTAAAGAATATATAAATGATAATGGTTTTAGAAAAGTTATTATAGGCCTATCTGGAGGAATTGATTCATCAGTAGTTGCTTTCATTGCTGCAAGAGCTTTGGGTAGTAAAAATGTTTTATGCTATATGCTTCCATCAAAATTTACATCTCAAGAAAGTCTTGATGATGCATCTTTACTTGCAAAAAATTTAGATATATCTCTAGATTCTATATTTATACAAAATATTGTAGATGAGTATGAAAAAGCCCTCAGTCATAGTAAAAAAGTAAACAACAATTCAATTACATATCAAAACCTCCAATCAAGAACTAGAGGTACTATTTTGATGGGGCTAGCTAATGATTTAGGTGCGTTGCTTCTTACAACTGGTAATAAATCTGAATATGCAACAGGATATGCGACAATTTATGGTGATATGAATGGAGCATTTAATCCAATAAAAGACTTATATAAAACTGAAATATTTGAACTTGCAAAATATATAAATCTGCAATCTGAAATTATTCCTTTAAATATAATTAATAAGCCGCCATCTGCAGAACTAGCACCAGATCAAAAAGATACGGATTCATTACCAAATTATGATATTCTTGATCAAATACTGTATCAGCTAATAGAAAATCGCAGCAGCTTTAAGACATTATATTCTAAATATGACAGACAAACTGTAGATAAAATATATAAACTACTCAAAATTTCAGAATTTAAAAGATTTCAATCAGCTCCAGGAATTAAAATTTCCAGCATGCATTTTGACAAAGATCGTAGATTTCCGATTACAAATTTTTATTTTTAACTCGCCTCTTTAATAGAACTATTGATACGCCGCAAAGCGAGCTAAACCGTAGCTATATTGGTGATAAGCTAGAATATTTTTTTAAACACGATAATATCTATTCTATTCTACATTAGTAAACAAAACATTAACGTAAATTTTTATTTATCTTTTTTCCTTAAATTAATCTTCTATTAACTTTTTGACGCTTACACTCGAAGTTAAGGAGCAAATAAATTGGCCCTTAAGTTGTAATTAAGTTAACTAAGAAAGGTAACTGTCATGGGAGTAGAACTAATAATAATTGGAATAATTGCAGGAGCAGCAGTTCTTATATCAGGAATTTCTGCAGGTGTATCGATTGGTACAATATTCCACTTCAAAAGAAAATTTAAAGCTGTAGAGAAAGTAGAAACTAAAGATACTACTGATATAACAATCAAAAATAAAGCAACAACAGAAGATCATGGAGACGGATCAACTACAACAATCAGAGAACAAGATATTCATATAAAAGATATAGATATGGAAATGGGTTCAAGATTTATTTCTGGATCTACATCAGTTACAAGAACTGGATTGCCAAATAAAACTGCTGAAACATTAGCAAGTGGAGCAACAGGAGCTCTCAATAAGCTTACTGCAGGAGTAGTCCCACAATTAGGGGGGGTGCTTAGTGAAGATACTGGTGAAGGAGTTGGTTCATCGCTTTTAAGAGGTGGCATGAAGTTAATAGAAGTTGAAGATGAAAGCGAAGCAAGTGACACAAAAGAACCAATTTCTAGAAGCTCCAAACATGCAAGAAGAAAAATTGAATTAGATGAATTTAGCGTTGATTCCGAAGAAAGTAGTGAAGGTCACATTGAGAGAGGTAATAGCGGAAAGCAAGAAGCTGTTATTGTTTCTAGTTCAGAAGAGTCTGCAGAGACAACACAAGAAGGACATATTACAGGTCTTGTGACATCAGTAATTGAAGATGCTTTAGGTAGTGATATGGTTGAAATGCTCTCAATTCCTATGAATGAAAGTGGAGTAATGGGTGAAGCAACAGTAGAGACTATTGAATTGTAATTAAATAATATAAAACATCGCATGTAAAAATTCCTGAGCATTCGGATTACTCAGGAATTTTTATATATTATGTTTTTATCAAAACAACCAAAAAGTAAATAAATTATTCTTTATTTAACAAAATCTTAACCAATCTGGTCATAAAGTTTATATATGGGAATAGATTATTCTTAGGAATTTTATAAGTATAAGGAAAGGTAATTATTATGGAACCAGTAACAGCATTAGTAATAGTATCTCTTGGACTAGGTCTCTTTGCAAGCGTAACTAGTTGTTTTACATGTTATAGAACAGAAAGATATATGGCAAGATCCGAGCGTGAAACAACATCTGTAGAAATTGACAATAGTGTTATAGATAGAAAAGAACCTGATGGAAGTACAGTACACACTAGAAAGCAGCATATTAAAATAGACGATATAGAAGCATCCACATTCACTGGCCATTCTACTACTATTGAATCTGGCAGACCAAATGATGTTGCATCAGTGTTAGCAGGAGCCGCAAGTGGAGGATTATCAGCCCTTGCTGGTAGAGCACCTGGATCTTTAGCTCCCGCACTACCAGCTCCTTCCATAGCAAGGCTACCCAGATTGGAAGAAGAAAAATCCGTTCCTCCAACTATAATAATTGACGAAGACAGTGATCAAGATAAACCAGCTCAATCTTTAGAAAAATCTGGTCATCATGCTAGACGTCCTTCTGGTGCTGCATTATTAGTTAGCGTAGTATCTGATGCTCTTGCAGATGATGGTATTGTTGATGCACACGAGCTTGGCGAGATAATGGTATCTGTACTTGGTGATGATGACCCTGTTCTATCAGATGCTGATTCTGCAGCATCTTCAGTATAACAGCCGTTGCTTAATCGTATTAATATAGAGCATTTAACAACTGGTTAATCTAACTCTACAATATTTAACTGTATAAAATTCCTATGTAATTCAATTGTTTAGGAAGTTTGGTTCCTAATATTTCGTCTAAAAATCATAAAAGTAAGTAAATTATAATTTAATTATTATAATGTTAACTAATGTGATCCTAAAATTTAGATGTGGGAATATATTATTCTCAGGTATTTTATAAATCATAAAGAAAGGTAATTATTATGGAACCAATAACAGCACTAGTTATATTAGCATGTACTTTCAGTCTATTCGCATCAGGAGTAAGTTGCTTTACGTGTGTTAGAACGGAAAGATATATGGGCAAGTACAAATCGTGAATCCTCAACAGTAGAAATTGACACTAGCAGTACGGATATAGAAGAATCTAATGGAACCATATCACATACAAAAACACAACATATTACAATTACAGAAGCAGATGTATCTACCCTCACAGGCAGGTCTAGTTCTACTGAAAATGGTCGACCAAATGATGTTGCATCAACTTTAGCAATAGCAGCAAGTGGTGGGCTAAAAGTTATTGCTGCATCAACTCACTCCCTACCATCTCAATTAAACAATCATATCAGTCACAACAAAGCATTATCGTTGCCTACATCTGATGATATAAAACAACCCTATAAACAGCAAGTAATACACACAATTGAAGCAAGTGATAATTCTAGCATTGCTGCACAAACATCAGCTAGTCATGCTAAACCAAGACGTCATTCAGATCCAAAATTAGTAGCTAGTGTTATACTTGATGCTCTAAAAAATGATAATCAAGTAGATGGAACTGAATTAAGAGAAATAGCACTAAAACTATCAGGTGAATCAAATAACAGTTTGGAATGTACAAATATAACTGATATCTAGATTTTATTTATCAGGCAACTGATTAGACAGTCAAAAATTGCAGCCAAATTCCATCATATATTTTACATTCTACAATTTTTGACCGTCTACTAAAATTTTATACCACAAACAAAATTAGTTATTTTTAATTTGCAATGTTAGTCTAATTCTTCGATATTTACTATAATAACTGGAGTTTTATTGATTTCTTGCTTTATTCCACGTCTTAAAGCACGTCTTACGCATGAATCAACATTTTCTAATGTTAAGTTACCTTTGCTTTGCTTTCTTTGGTCACTAAGTGCTAGAGCAACTGCATCTTTTAACTCGTCAATAACATCTATATCTTCTATAGGGTCAAGCAAACCTGGCACTGACAAAATAGGAGGACAAGTTAAGCGTAATTTATTATCAATTACAATGGATGCTACTACAATTCCTGAATCACGCATCCTTCTGCGCATTTTAAAAATCTGCGAATCGTCAGGAAGTAAATAATTGCCATCAACAGCGAGATAGCCATTTTTAACAAAATCTATTACTTTAGACCCTTCTTCTTCAAGCAAAACAACACTTCCATTTTCAACTTCAACTGATTCTTTGATACCGCTAGACTTAGCAAGCTTTGCGTGCTCATGAATATGAACTGGTTCCCCATGCACAGGTATACATACTTGCGGCCTAACTAATTCATACATTTTTTGCAGCTCTTCTACCCCTGGATGACCTGATACATGAACAAAATGATCTTGTTCAGTAATTACTTCAACACCTTGCTTTACAAAAATATTGAAAAGCTTAAAAATCTTTTTATCATTCCCAGGAATAATCTTTGATGAAAAAATAACTGTATCCTTTTTCGCAAGCTTAACTGAATGATGTGTACCATTTGCCATTTTTGAGGTTGCCGCCATTGGCTCACCTTGACAACCTGTTGCAATTACTAAAAGATCCTCTCTTTTATAATTGCCAATTGTACGCTCATCAATCAAAGGTTTTATATCTTTAAGGTATCCACATTCTTGAGCAGCAGCAAACATACGGTGCAAACTTCTTCCACTGAGTGCTACTTTTCTTCCGGCTTTTTGTCCTGCATGAATTATTGTATCCAATCTAGCCAAATTTGAAGCAAAAGTAGTTACAACTACCATTTTTGGGCATCTGGCAATAATATCAACTAAACTCTTACGAACATCACCTTCAGAGCCAGATGTGCCTGCATTAAACACGTTAGTTGAATCACATACAAGAGCCAAAACTCCTTCATCACCACAAGCCTTTAGCGCTTCTTGGTCAGATTCTTTTCCAACTATCGGGTTTGGATCAAATTTCCAATCACCTGTGTGAAGAACATTACCTGCATCAGTTCTGATCATTAAAGCTTGCATTTCAGGAGCTGAATGAGTAAGCCCAATCATATCAATAGTAAAAGGTCCTAATTCAAACCTCTTTGAAGGATCAACTTCATTAATTTTTAGATGATCTGCAAAATTATACTCTGCAATCTTAGACTTAAGAAATGATTTTGTAAATTTAGTTGTATAAATTGGACAACCCAGCTCATTCCATAAATACTGCACTGCTCCAAGATGATCTTCGTGTGCGTGGGTGAGTATAATTCCCAGCAAATCTTTTTTATGCTCTTCAATGAAACTCAAATCAGCCACAACCATATCAACACCAGGAAGGTAGTCATCTGCAAAGCCGCTCCCACAATCAACCATAATCCATTTGCCTTTGTAGTGATATAAATTGACATTAATGCCAATTTCGTTAGATCCACCTAGTGGAATAAATAATAGCTTGTCTTTATATTGTTTCAGGTTGATTGCCATCTAATTTTCTATCTTATTAAAAAGTTCGTATGGATTATACACTATTTAGGGCTTTGCTGTCTATGATTAATACTAAGCTTATATATGCAAACATATTTGCTTTTGCAGCTTTTACGATCTTTTTTATACTTTTTCCTAAATTAGATATTCAAATTGCAAATTATTTTTATGACCCTAAACTTGATTTTCTTTATAAAACAAATGTTATAGTTCAGATGCTATATATGATTTATTTATATCTTAAGCACAAAAAATCAAAATTAATCCTAAAGTCTTCAGCTTTCTTTTTATTTATTACTGCAATTAGAGGTCCAGGCCTTATTGTAAACACTGTATTAAAGGGTAATTTCGGTAGAGCAAGAAATCAAAGAATTTAATGGCAATATAGCAATAAGAAGTTCTCAAGAGCGTTTGCTATAACAAATCAATGTAAAAAAATTGTTCATTTTCTTCTAGTCATGCTGCAAGAAGATCATTTGCCGGTTATAAATTTTTCCGATATCTAATGACATTTGAGTCATAACCTTTGTCAGCAACTATCGTATATTTTTAATATTATCGTGAAGATATTTAAAATGCATGATTATCTGTAGATAAACACGACAACTCTATTCCCCCTTTGCTAATTCTCCATCTATAAATGGAATATTATTAACAACCATGTAGTAGATATAATTATACTATTTTCGCAGCTTCACATCAGTCAAATGAATTACACAAATTAATAATATTTCTCTCTGTTTTTTGATACTTTTGCAAAGGGCAAACTTTTCTCTTTATTAAAAGTCTGTTACTGCTACTACTGGCACTTCTACGTCCATTCCAATCTCACCTACAACATTAACAGAAGCCTGATCCTGATCATCACCTGATGTTGTTATATGTTCTATCAGAAATTTGACTTGTTCTGTAAGAGTTGTGATTTGTTCATCCTTGGCTACTAATGCAGCATTTATTTTACTAATTTCTAATTCTTGGTGATGTTGAATAAATAACTGCTCTATAGAATTGAGTATAAAATTACTAATATGCTCTTTAAGTATTAATTCTTTTTGATGCATAATAACTAAACTTAAGTTATTTTTAAACCCTAGAGGCAATATACATTTATTTATCAAATCTTTTATACTCTCAGCAAGACTGTGTTTACGATCAATAGATTCTTTTAGAATATCTTCTTTATGTTCGTTATAATCCACCCCTACATAATCTTCTATAATTGATTTTTGCAAATAATCAAATAGTCTTGCTGAGTTTTGTATTATAATTAAATTTGCAGCAGATATTTTAGCTTTCATTGAATCTAAGGCTTTATTTCTATCTTCTCCTTCCAAAATATTACCTTCAGAATTTTTAACTTTTCCACTATTTAAGAAATCAATAATACTTTCACTATCAAAATCAGGGAGCATTTCTTTGTAAAACTCTATTAAGCTCTTTATAGGACCTTCTTCCTCTGATACATAGAAGTTACCTTCTGCTTTTTTATTAATTAATATAATTAAAGAGACAGGGGAAATTGTTAATTTCAGTGACGAAAATATACTTCCACACTTCATATCAATTTCTTGTTGTGATTGTACTAAAACCTTAATTACTTCTTGTTTTAACCCAACAGAAAGACCATTCGTGTTATTAATTATGTCAATATTTTCTTTCAAAGTTCTCTGATAACCATTTTTACTAATTAAGAACTTATATCTTGTAATAACAAGCGTATCATCTATCCCTACGTCTTCCTGAATCTGAGGTGGTATTCTACTAACAATGCCGTCTGCCACCTTTGCTGATTCAATTATCGCTAACATAGAATCTTGATATTTTCTAGTGCTATAATTAATAGCAACACCTTTACCCACTAGAAATTTAACAATTTCGATATGCCCCTGCTCTAATGCAATTGTCAGAGCAGTACCATTTGTACTTAGACCCATAGGGTTCGAATGACAACTCTTAAGATCTCCATAGTTAATATCAGCTCCATACTCTACTAACCATTGAACAATCTCGATATTACCACTGTCTGCAGCATACCTCAGAGCTTCATCTCTATAGTAAGATCCCATGCCTTGCGTAGAAATACATTTAATAATATCAGTACGCCCCAGATCTACAGCAAATTTCACAGCGTGAAATTTATAAGATGCCTACCCAAGCACTTGAGTAAATAACCATTTAACAGTCTCCATATGCCCCTGCTCTACAACAAATCTCGTAACTATATTTTTATCTTCTTGCGTCACTCCCTCTTGCATAAATAACCATTGAACAGTCTCCATATGCCCATTACTCGCAGCAAGTATCAAAGGAGTACTACCATCTGAAAGCACACAATCAGAATCAGCTCCGTGCCCTACTAACCATTGAACAATCTCGATATGCCCACTACGTGCAGCCTGCATTAAAGCACTATCTTTAGTTACTTGCATCACTCCCTCTTGCATAAATAACCATTGAACAGTCTCCATATGCCCGTAAAATGCAGCAACGACCAGAGGAGTATTGCCAATATTATCAAAAGCATTAATATCAACACCATTGCCTATAAAAAATTCAATCGCTGCTAAATTACCATCTTTTGCTGCTTCAAATATATTTTTATATCCTTTTACTTCCAGAACTTCATCTGTAGCTTCGACTTTTTTTCTTTTTCTATCTGGCTGATCTTGTTCACTAGATTCTTCTCTTCGCCTCTTCATAATATATTAATCTCTTAAGTTATTTTTTATGTATAAGATAAATAATAATTAATAACTTTGTCAACCTCAAAGAAATCTGTTATATCCACAATGTGGGCAGTTCCAAGAAACCTCATCATGTCTAAAATTATAGATCTACCTAAGGAAAAAATATCGGTAGTCTAAAGCACAGGCTATATTTCTAAAAGAGAATTTATGCCTTTGTGATAGGGCCATTTATCGGTTATAAATTTTATCTGATATTTAATGGCATTTGAGTTATAACCTTCGTCAGCAACTACCCTATACTCTTAATATTATCGTGAAGATATTAAAATACACGATTATCTGGAGATAAATACCACAACTCTATTCCTCTTTGCTGATTTCTAGATGAAATTTAGTTGTCCATCCACCTTTAGATGCACCCACCGAACCCTCTACTTTTCAGTTAATGTCAAATGTAATGTATGAGTCTTATCCTTGTAATAAATAAATTAACATTTATACCAATTTCATTAGAGCCACATAGTGAAATAGATAATTGCTTGTCTTTATATTGTTTCAGGTTGATTGCCATCTAATTTTCTAT
>JALZUG010000064.1 GCA_023301685.1 Rickettsiaceae bacterium | reverse complement strand
AAGAAAAAAATGCAAGAAAACTATTAATAGAATAATATTTTCATTCTGTTAATTTTTGTTTTTTCTCTTATAAATAAAGATTTAATGATTATCACAAGTTGATTAAATAGTCGGGTATATCCCATATACTCTTTTAATATCTGTTTTTCGTGATATATAGAATATATGGTATATACATCGAGGAACTATTTTGACAGGTTGGTTAGAAGTAGGAATAAAAACAATATAAGGATATAAACATGAACACAAATAACATCGGTTTAATTAAGGCTTTAAAAGTTGATAGGGTAGCATTTACAGGGTTCTTCGCTTCAATATCAGCTTTTATAAATCCATGAGTAAGGCCTATGAATGCAAGAGGAATACATATTACAGAAAAAATTACACCGAATGTTTGAACATTTTCTTGAGAGTTGATCAATGTAATACTAAAAGTACAAAATACCAGAAAGATAGCTGTGTATTTTATTAAATTATTTATCTTGTTTTGAATTTTAAGTTCGTGTTTGATAAGTGCTTTCATGATATTTTTTATTATGAATAATCTGACATATTGATTGTTAGAGCAGTTTTAATTTCTGGTTCATTATGACTAGAGATAAAAACAATTCCGCCACTATCTGCTTGTGAGACAATTAAATTTATTAGTAATTTTTTATTGGCATCATCTAAATTTGTATCTATTTCATCTAGTAGCCAGAATTTTGATTGGCAAGTTATAAGTTTAGCAAGTGCAACTTTTTTTTGATTACCAGCTGATAGTTCATAACATTTTTTATATACATGTTCTTGAAGTTGAAAATATATTATTGCAGCATCAACTAGTTCTTCAGCATTGTATAATTGTGCCCAGTATTTTAAATTATCAATAACAGATAATTCCTGCTTTAAACCTGTTTTATGGCCAATATAAGTGCAGTAGGGCTTATCAAATTTATTTATGAGAGTTGATTCTTTCCCATAAGTGATGTCTCCATTAGTTGGCTTTTGTATTCCCGCCAGCATGCGTAGCAAAGATGTTTTTCCAGAACCATTTTTACCTTTAAGATATACAATAGATGACGGAAAGAGTGTCATAGAGATGTCTTGAAAAATTTTTTGATCTTGAGCAATGAAGCTTAATGATTGTAATGACAGCATTTTTTAAAAATAATATTTAGTAAATTATACAATTAAACAATGAAATAACTTGTTCTTAGCATATAGTTTTATTACCATTAGTAGAAGAAAATGCCAAGGCTACTTTAGTGCATTGGTTGTAATTATTTATTTTAGGAGTTTTGTATGTCTAAAAATCTTGAGTCAAAATATGCAAAAAAGCAGAATTTTGATGGAGTAGATTATACCATTTTTGATGTAAAGCAAGCAGCTATTGACTGCGACTTTGAAATAGAAAAACTTCCATATTCTCTTAGAGTTCTATTTGAAAATGTAGTTCGAAATAGCAGTAATAATGAATCATTGTTGACTTTTAAAAGGTGGTTGAAAGAGAAAAAATCTACGGAAGAGATTAACTACATGCCTGCTCGTGTTTTAATGCAAGATTTTACAGGTGTACCTGCTATAGTTGATTTAGCATCCATGAGAGATGCTATGAAGACTCTTGGAGATAGTCCGCATAAAATTAATCCATTAATTCCGGTTGATTTAGTTATTGATCACTCTGTTCAGGTTGACTCTTTCGGTAAAAAAACATCTTTTGCAGAAAATGTGAGTAAAGAAGTTGAGCGTAATAAGGAGCGTTACCAGTTTTTAAAATGGGGACAAAAGAATTTTAGTAATTTTAGAGTAGTGCCACCAGGAACTGGAATTTGCCACCAAGTTAATCTAGAATCGCTTGCTCAATGCATATATATAGAAGATGGATCAGAAGCATTAGTTTATCCTGATACTTTAGTTGGTACGGATAGTCATACTACTATGATCAATGCTTTATCAGTTTTGGGTTGGGGTGTTGGAGGTATTGAAGCAGAAGCAGCAATGCTTGGACAACCTCTACCAATGATTTTACCTGAAGTTATAGGTTTTAAATTAAGTGGCAAGCTCGAAAGCTCAATTACAGCAACAGATTTGGTTTTAACAATTACTCAAATGCTTAGAGCAAAAGGAGTTGTTGGAAAGTTTGTTGAATTTTTTGGTCCAGGTGTTGAAAATCTTACATTAGCAGATAGAGCGACTATATCAAATATGGCGCCAGAATACGGTGCAACATGTGGATTTTTTGCAATCGATTATGAAACTTTAAAATATCTTAGATTAACAGGTAGAGAAGAGCATAATATAAAAGTTGTAGAGGAGTATGCCAAGTTACAAGGTATGTGGAGAGATGCTCATGAACCTGAATATACAGATATGCTCGAACTTGATATGTCAACAATATCTCCATCATTGGCTGGGCCTAAGAGGCCTCAGGATAGAGTTAATTTATCTGATATGCAGCAGAATTTTGCTGAATCATTAGAGGAGCTTGTTGGTGCAGGCGCCGATTTATCAGTTAAGCATCAGATTGCTGACAGTGAAAATTCAATAGGTCATGGTGATTTAGTTATAGCTGCAATTACTAGCTGTACTAATACCTCTAATCCATCGGTTATGATTGCTGCAGGCTTGGTTGCTCAGAAAGCAAATAAGCTTGGAGTAAATGTTAAGCCATGGGTAAAAACTTCGCTTGCACCCGGGTCTCAGGTTGTAACAGAATACCTGAATAACAGTGGCTTAAGCTGGGATCTTGATAAACTAGGGTTTAACTTAGTAGGTTATGGATGCACCACTTGTATTGGTAATTCAGGGCCGTTAGATCCAGCAATTGACCAAGTAGTTAAAGATAGTGAATTAGCAGTGGCTTCTGTGCTTTCTGGGAATAGAAATTTTGAAGGAAGAGTTCATCCGCATGTTAGAGCAAATTATCTTGCTTCACCTCCTCTTGTGGTAGCATATGCAATTGCTGGAACGGTTAACATTGATCTTGACAAAGATCCGATTGCCAAAACAGAAAATGGTGATGATGTCTATTTAAAAGATATTTGGCCAGCAAGAGAAGAAATAAAAGAGCATGTTGAGGCAAGTGTTACTTCGGAGATGTTTGCAGAAAAATATAAAGATGTATTTAAAGGTGATGAGAATTGGCAATCGATTATAGCAGAAGAAACAGGGACTTACGATTGGGATAAGTCTAGCACATACATAAATAACCCTCCTTATTTTGAAGATATTGATAAAGAGAATCAATCACTCGCTGATATTAAAGAAGCTAGGATGCTTGCATTCTTTGGTGATTCAATTACTACTGATCACATTTCTCCAGCCGGCGTTATAAGTAAAACGGGTCCTGCTGCACAGTTTTTAATGGATAGAGGTATATCTCCTGCAGGTTTTAATTCGTATGGCTCAAGGAGAGGAAATCATGAAGTTATGATGCGCGGTACTTTTGCTAATGTGCGCATTAAAAATTTGATGTGTAAAGGAGTTGAGGGGGGCGTAACAATCAATCAGGAGACTGGCAAGCAAATGAGTATTTATGATGCTGCTATGTCTTACAAAAATTCAAAAACACCTCTTGTTATTTTAGCTGGAAAAGAATATGGAACTGGTTCATCGCGTGATTGGGCGGCAAAAGGGACAAATTTGCTGGGAGTTAAAGCTGTAATTGCAGAAAGTTTTGAAAGAATTCATAGATCCAATTTAGTTGGTATGGGAGTGTTGCCAGTAGCATTTGACGAGGGGATGACAATTAATAATCTATCCTTAGAAGGTAGTGAGAAGGTTAGTATTCTTGGTGTTAATGATGAAATAAAACCATATCAACCACTGAAATTGTTTATTCAAAGGAGTGGTGGCAATAATGAAACTATAGACGTTACTTTGCAGATATATACTGATAATGAAATAGAATATATCAAGCATGGTAGTATACTTGGTTCGGTGATAAAAAATCTAAGCGAGAAAAGTTGATATATGAGTGATGAGATAAAGCAATATTTGGACCCTGGTAAGAAAAATTTGATTCTTATCTATATTTTGTATCTATGTGGAATAATCGTACCAATTTTGCCTATAGTTGGAGCGGTGTTTGCTTTTGCCAATAAGACCAATAGTAGTAAATTATACAGGTCTCATTACGTTTTTGCATTTAGGTCTTTTTGCTTTGGAATAGCTGGGGCCTTTATTGCTATGATTACAACTTTTATACTCATTGGACCAATTTTATATATGCTAATATTTGTATGGTTTGTTGTAAGAAGTATAGTTGCTCTACAGTACTTGCTTGAAGAACAACCTCATCCAAACCCATTGACATTTTGGATAAAGTGAGTATTAATTGTACTTAATTTTTTTTTAACTCAAGAAAATTCGTTGTAAATGCAGGTTATAGTTCAGTTTTTTAAGGAGATGAGTCCTATAAGGCTCGCCGCTGCTGCGATTACTTTATTTACATTCCTCGTAATGTTTGTCGTGTTTATGACAAATATTAGCAATAATGAATATGCTGTTTTGTACACTGATTTAGACGTGCAAGATAGTGCAAAAATTGCTGAAGAATTAGATAATCGTAAAATACCGTATCAAGCGGTGTTTGATGGAAGCACTATTAAAGTACATAAGGCAGAAGTTGTCAGTACAAGATTGGCTTTGGCACAAGTTGGATTGCCAAATAGTGGTTCAGTTGTTGGATATGAAATTTTTGATAAAGAAGATAGTATTGGTGCAACCAATTTTTCACAAAATATCAAATTAATTCGAGCGCTTGAAGGAGAGCTCAGCCGAACAATCTCTGCGTTTGATCAGGTATCAAAAGCAAGAGTGCACTTAGTTATGCCTCAGAGAGAAATTTTTTCTAAAGAAAGAATGGATCCTCGTGCGTCGGTAGTTTTAAAATTTAAAGGTAGCAAAAGACTTGGAAAGTCTGAAATTGATGCAATTAGTCACTTAGTTGTTACATCTGTTCCAGGTTTGGAGATGAAAAGTGTAACAATTGTTGATACAAAAGGTAGAGCATTAAAAATTGGCTCTTCAGAAGAATCTCTAAATTACTCTAATGGTAAGAATGAAGAGATACGTGTAGCAGAAGAATCCCGTCTAAGAAAAGTAATAGTAGATCTTCTTGAGAGTACAATTGGACCAGGGAAGGTCAAGGCCCAAGTAGCCCTTGACATGAACTTCGATAGGGTTGTTACAAACTCTGAGCTTTATGATCCAGATGGTGCAGTAGTTAGATCCGTACAATCTATTGATGAAAGAGAGCAAACTCCAGTTGGAAGCGCAGGTGGAACAGACGCTTCAGTTGCCAATAATATTCCAGGTGGTGGTGGAGGCGATGATAGTGCAAGCAAATTTGCTATTGTTGAAAAAAGTGATCAAACAACAAATTATGAGATTTCAAAAACTGTAAAGAACCACATTTCTGAAAGCGGTATAATCAATAAGATGTCAATTGGTATTTTAGTCGATGGTAATTATAAGACAGATCCAGAAACTGAAGAAACTCAATACACTCCGAGATCCCAAGAAGATCTAGATAAGATTGCTAACTTAGTAAAAGTTGCGATTGGGTTTGATGATGACAGGAGTGATAGAATTGAAGTTATAAACATGAAATTTTCAGCAGAACTGGATCCATTTGGAGATGATGATTCTGATTGGATAAAAGATGAGCTTCCAGGGTTATTCCAAACTTTAATTTTTGCAATTGTAGTATTATTAGTGCTTATTACAGTTATCAGACCAATTGCACTTAAAGCCTTTGAAGTTAGAAAGTCTGAAGATTATAGTGGTGAAGGTGGTTTAGAAGGGGTGAATATAGCTTCTGGTGGTGTTTCTGGGGTTCCTGGTTCAGCAGTTCCAAACGCAGTTATGGCGTCTCCAACTGACGGAGAAGCCCCAGAATCATCTACTCCTAAAGTAGATCCAATTGTTAAAGTAAATGAAATTGCTGATTCAAGTCCACAGGATTTAGTAAATGTTCTAAGAAAATGGTTAAATGAGGATAGTTAATGGGAATTACAGCTAAAGATGTTGCAAAATTAACAGGCACCCAAAAAGTAGCAATTGTTCTACTATCTCTTACTGATGAAAATGCAACTAAAGTTTTCTCACTGATGTCCGAAGATGAAATAACGGATATATCGCATGCTATGTCTCATTTAGGAGCTGTGAGCCCAGAGGTGATTGATTCTGTTATGGATCAATTATCAACTGCTCTCACTGGCGATTCTATGTTTCTTGGTAATTTACAAAGTACAGAAAGATTACTTGAAAAAATCCTTGATAAAGAGCGTGTTTCAAGTCTTATGGATGAGATTAGAGGGCCACAAGGAAGAAACACCTGGGAGAAGCTTGCTAATGTTAATGAAGAACTATTAGCATTATATTTCAGAAATGAACACCCACAGACTGCTGCTTTAGTACTTTCAAAAATTTCTCCAGATCATGCTGCAAAAGTATTGAGTAATTTACCGGATAGTTTTGCATTTGAGATTATTTCAAGAATCTTAAGTTTAGGAAGCGTCAAGAAAGAAGTTCTTGAGCGTGTTGAGAGGATATTAAGAGCTGAATTTATCAGTAGCGTTGGTAAAACTCAGAAATACGATAGTTTTGAAATGCTTGCAGAAATTTTTAATAATCTTGATCGTAACAGCGAAAGTAAATTTATGACTATGCTTGAATCAAATCTCCCTGATGCGGCGGTTAAGATTAAAGATATGATGTTTACATTTGATGATCTTATTAAGATTGATTCTAAAGGAATACAGCGCTTATTGCGAGATGTTGAGAAATCAAGACTTACGCTCGCTCTCAAGGGTGCACCCGATGAGCTTAAAAATGTTCTATTTTCAAGTATGTCACAACGTGCTGCTAAAATTATAGAAGAGGACTTAATGGCGCTTGGTTCAGTGAGAGTAAAAGATGTTGATTCAGCAAGAGCGGATGTAGTTGCTGTTGCTAAGCAGCTTATAGAAGCTGGTGAAATTGATGTTGTGCTCAATAGCGATGATGATGAATTTGTAACATAAGTAATTAGCAGGTAATTTGGATGGCAATAAAACATGAAAAATTCGAATTAGAAGAACTACCGAAGTCAGCTGTCGTAAATTCTTTAGTACATGCAAGAGATTATGAGGTAGATGAGATAATTAATGAAGCTGTCTCTGAACATCTCAGTAAAATTGTTGATGAAGAAGGTAATGAAACTGAAAAATCCTCAGAATTAGCTAAAAAAAATGTTGACGATTCTTTAGAATCTCGTAATATGACTCCTGAAGATAATTCTCAAAAAAATGAAGTTGAAATTGATGTTGAAGCTATCAAAGAGGAATTCTATCAAAAAGGCTTAGAAGAAGCCAAAGTTAAATATGAGGCTCTAATTTCAGAGAATAGTTCTAATAGTGACTTATCTGAAAAATTATTACAAAAACTTGGTTTAATTTCTCAGAATATTGATATTGATTCGCAAGTGACAAAAGTTTCGGCTGAGGCGATTTCAAGCATTGCAAAGAAGTTACATTTGATTTTACCTGCAAATTTTGAAGAAATCATTAGTAACGGTTTGATTGAGAAGCTAAAAAGCTTTTATAAAGATGGAAGCATTGTTTTAACAATTCATCCAGATCGGTATGATTTTTGTACTGAAGTTTTGCAATCGGATGCAATTCCTAGTAAATTTAAGGAGAATTTTCAAATTATAAAAGATGATAAGCTAGGATTGGACGATTGTATTTTAGATTATAATGAAACTAGACTAGAATATAACCAAGAGCAGCTTACAGCTGAAATTGATAAAATTATAGAGCAGCTTAAGAGCGCAAGATAAAAAAATAATAAGGTAAGATATGGCTGAGAAACAAGCTGATGAAGAAAATGTAGAATTAACATTAGAAGCGCTGTACGATGTACCAGTTCAGGTTTCTGTTGTACTAGGCGGTACTACCATGCCGCTAAGCAGTATTTTAAAGCTTGGTAAAGGTGCTGTAATTGAGCTTGAGCGTACAGTTGGAGAGCCAATTGATGTATTTGTAAACAATAAAAAAGTAGCAAAAGGCGAAATAGTTATTGTTGATGAAAAAATAGGCGTAACTCTTACTGAAGTTGTAATTAACGAGAAAGATTTTAAGTAGTTCTTCTAAATGCTTGGAAAATAATAGTTAAGTATTTTATTAAAAATTTTGTTTTATAAAAGAGTAGTGGTTTCCCAATGATTTGGAATTTATAGCTATTTTGTAAGCAGGTCTGCAAGGTCTTTACAGGAAAAGAGAGAACGCGGTAAATTATCTCTTAAGTATCTGCGCTAGATGTATTGCTGAAATATTATATAGGCATGCATGCGCTAGCTAGGACGTTGAGTATTTATATACTTGTAACTAAATTTATTGCGAATTAAGCCTTTTGGGCTGTTAGGCCTATTTATTAGTTCGAGTTCAGTTATTAGTAAGCCACTATTCGGCTTGATCTGGTGCATCTCCTGCAGGTTGTATATCATCAACTGGATTTTTATTATCTTTAAGGGGTGCAACGTCAGCTGCTCCACCAACAACACGGGCTACTTTATTATATGCCCATGCTCCCCATCCCAATGGTTGTTCTTGTTGATCATCTGGGGATATTTCTTGTTGAGCTAAACCTTGTTGTTTTTTTAATTCATGAAGTACAGTCATCTTTCTATGGATGATAATACCTGGTATTCCTCTTAGAACTGCTTCTTTAATAGGTATTTTTTTTTGTTCTTTAGCCATTTTTTCCCTTTTTTGATTAATTAATAATTAGTTGACAATAAAAGTGTTTATATGTCAACTATATTTGATTCACTGATTTGTTAAAAAAGACGGATAAAAACCTAGAATTATTATTATCTTGACTATTTTTAGACTTATTTGATGTTAATAAGAGGAGGTTTTCATTATCTTATTTCTAGCAATATAATAGAAAGTCTGTTAGATTACTATTTTGATAAACTATTCATATTTATTACTTATGACATTGAAATGTGGAATTGTTGGACTGCCTAATGTTGGTAAGTCTACTTTATTTAATGCGCTAACAGAAAGTAGCAATGCTGAGGCTGCAAACTATCCATTTTGTACAATTGAACCAAATACAGGAACTGTATCTGTTCCAGATAAGCGATTAAGTAAGCTAGCTGAGAACGCTGAATCTGCAAAAATTATTCCTGCCTTTATAGAATTTGTTGATATTGCAGGACTTGTAAAAGGTGCTAGTAAAGGTGAAGGGCTTGGTAATCAGTTTTTATCTCATATTAGAGAAGTAGATGCAATAATTCATGTATTGCGTTGCTTTGAAGACGTTGATATAACTCATGTTCATGGTAAGGTTGATCCTATTGAAGATGCCGATGTAATAGAGACAGAATTAATAATTGCTGACCTTGAATCAGTTGAAAAGAGGACTGTGAACCTTGCAAAGAAAGCGAAGTCTGATAAATCCTTATTGCCTCAGGTTGAGTTGCTTGAAAGGTGCAAAGAAATTTTGTCAAAAGGACAGCCAGTAAGAGTTTTACATGGAAAAGTAGATGATATAGAGCTGAAGAACTTACAACTGCTTACATCTAAACCTGTTTTATTTGTTTGTAATGTTTTAGAAAATGAAGCATCAACAGGAAATAGTTATTCTAAAAAAGTTGCTGTAATGGCAAAAGAGCAGGGAGCAAATAGTGTTATTATTTCTTCTAAAATAGAAGAAGAAATTTCTACTTTGGAAGATGAACAAGAAAAACAAGAGTTTTTAGAAAGTTTAGATTTAGAAGAAACGGGTTTAAGTAAGATTATTAAATCAGCATACTCATTGCTTGATTTAAATTCATTTTTTACAGTGGGCCCAAAGGAAGCACATGCTTGGACTTTTCCTACCGGAGCTCAAGCTCCACAAGCTGCCGGTATAATACATACTGATTTTGAAAAGGGATTTATCAGGGCAGAAGTAATTAGCTATAATGAACTTTTAGAAGTTGGCACTGAAACAAAAGCCAAAGAGCTTGGGAAAATGCGCGTTGAAGGAAAAGATTATGTAATGCAGGACGGTGATGTTGTGCATTTTAGGTTTAATGTTTAAACTAGAATTTTTGTATGAAGGTAATTGGTCAGATAAAACCAATTTTACTATATTTTTTAATATCTCTTTCAACATTGACAGAGACAGTCTATTCTGCCGCTCTTCCTGAGATTGCAGAAGCACTAAAAACAGAAGGTGGAATTGCACAGCTATCGACAACTGCTTACTATATAGGCTTTGCAATTGGAATTTTTACACTTGGTAGAGTATCTGATATCTACGGAAGAAAACCGGTAGTTTTATTTGGTATTTCATTCTATATAGTTTCAACATTTTTAATCAGCTTATCTACTAATATCGAATTTTTTATAATGATGCGGGTATTTCAAGCATATGGAGCAAGTGTTGGTTCTGTTATAGCTCAGTCAATGGCAAGAGATTCATATAAAGGATGGGAATTATCATATATATATGCAAGTGTATCTATGATTATGTCGGTTGTACCTTCAATTGGCTCGGCAATTGGTGGATATATAGTTGAATATTATGGGCACTGGAAATATGTATTTCACTTTTTGATACTACTGTCCGGTACATTGCTTTTGATCTATATTAAATTTCTTCCTGAGACTAACCCGAATATAGGAGAAGGGCGCAATAACAGATTTTACTATGTATTAAAAACTGCTTTAAAAGATAAGATTTTATTGAGTTTTGCTTTTATGGTTGGTGCGTATAACGGTGTGTGTTTTGGTTTTTATATTCAAGCACCATTTATATTTATTGAAAGGCTTGAGATGCCTCCGTCAGACTATGGAAAGTTATTTTTAATATTGAGCGTTGCAAATCTTTTGGGGGGCTTGCTTTGCAAATATTTGATAAAAAGATTCGTAAATATCTATAAGATAAAGGCAATTGGTTTGTGTTTTAGTGCTATCGGTTGTATTGGATTATTGCTTGGTGCTTATCTAGTTAGGTCTGATAGTAGTTTAATATTTGCAACTTTAATGATATTTGTTCCTATGGCGATACATTTGATGGGACATGCCTTAGTTGTACCAATGTTGCTTCGTAATGCATTAGAAGATTATATGAAAGTCAAAGGTGCTGCTGGATCAATTTTTGGTTCACTATATTATATGATAACTGCAGCTGTGAGTTTTTTAATCTCGTCATTCCATAGTGATACAATAAATAATTATGCATATTTATATGCAGTGTTATTATTTATTTGCATTGTTTTGTATTATTTTACAAATAAATGGAAAGAAAATGAATTCAAGCCAAGCTTCAGATAGCCAGTTAATTTTTTTTAGGATTTACTATAGCGAATATTCCTTCAGGTTCTGTAGCTGAGTCTTTTTTGAACCAAGAGCGTGGGTAGAGTACAATTTGCCCTGCTATAGGCGCAGAGATTTTTTTGCTATCTTTTAATGCAATTACTTGTCCTTTTTGTATTTTTTCAAAATTCACAAATCTTTTTAAAAATACAACTTCTCCTTTATCATAATTTTCATGATAATCAATTTTATATATTGAAGGTTTCTGCCTGTTTTCTGATATTTGAAAATATTGTTTATCTGCAGAATTTATAATATCTTCTGCAATCTTAGTTCCTAGTGAGATTTGATATGAGTCAAAGCCATTTCCACCCACTTCAAGTGTTGTACCATAATTATTTTGTGAGCAGATATAGGATGATAGAGTTGTAATTTTTTCTGATATTGGTCTCTGTATAGTTGCTATATCTGGACCAATATATGAAATCTAGCTGTGCAGCTTATTACTGGAATTAGGGGTAATAAAAAATGGAAATAAAGTATCTTCTACGGTTTGATGAATATCGATAACATAAGAACAGTTTTTGATAGCATTTTTAATTTTTAGAGCTCTTTGTTCTTCATAATTATCTGATTGAGTCTCGATCCAGTAAGACCTATTTAAATCTATATCAATATAACGTTGATTTTTTAAATACGCTTTTCTATTTCCTAATATTAGATATAACTCACCTTTAATTGTGAGTTTTTCTTCTATAAGCCTAAATAATACTTCATTGAGAATATGTAGACCAACAACTTCTTCTCCATGAGTAATCCCAACTACCGCAACAGATTGAGCTGTAATAGATTTTGGAGTTAGCTTATAAATATCCTCATCTATTTTTTCTACTGTAATTATTTCTTTTACTGCATCTAGATTTATCTCAAATAGTTTTAGATATTGATCATCCATACAATTTTTCCTCTAGGTTATACCATAAAATTTCTTAGCATTATTTATTATATACTCAAATTCTTCTGTATTTGGAGTTTTATAATTTGCATTTTTAATAAAGCTACCACCTATTACTCCAATATCATTTTCTTTACTGTTTGATAGTTTTTTAGGTGAAATATAGAAAGCTCTTTGTACATGTTGATTATGTTGATTTATTGTTTCATCAAGATAAGTAAAAATCATATGATCTAAATGTTTAGGATTTTGATCTTTTAGCATGATTAAATGCCCTTGAACTGGGACAAGTTTTTCATCGTGATTGAGTTTTATAGCTCCTATACCACTACAATTTATTATAAAGTTTGATTTTATTTCTGAAAAGTCAGATATTTTTTGCCTCTTAAATATAACTTTATCTTTTAAGTGACTTTTTAATTCTTGCATTAATAGTGATGTATCTATAAATATACCGTCATCATAGGCAACCATTTTTTGTGTTGTTCCATTATTAAAATCTAATAGTACATCTTTTGCTGGCTTCATCACTATATTAACATAAGGCTCTAGGCCAGAATGTTCTCTATCTCTAAAATATGTTGGAACTATAGATACACCTTGTTTAAAGTCTTGATGTTTCCCTTGGGCAATTAGTTTAAAAAACTTATACGCGTCTATTCCAAGCTGATCAATTAACTTTTGTACTTCACTATCA
The DNA here is from genome assembly GCA_023301685.1 of Rickettsiaceae bacterium. Lineage (GTDB taxonomy): Bacteria > Pseudomonadota > Alphaproteobacteria > Rickettsiales > Rickettsiaceae > Megaera_A. Next base: position 4,668 of record JALZUG010000064.1, on the reverse strand, counting down.
TTACTCATTGATACAGGAGCAAGTAATCCGCCAGCATTATGAGATACTAAATATTCAAATTGGTCGGCAAGGATTGTAATATGTTTAAATCCCTTTTTATATAAATCATACGCTGTAAAAAGACCAATTATACCTGCTCCTATTATAGATATAAGTGTATTATAATTGAGTTTCTTTGAGTATTCTGAGTTAATAAGTAATTTATTTACATATTCAGCTGAGCCAGGGCCAATTGTCCATCCACTTCCACCATGTCCATAGTTATTGGCAATAATTTTGTCATTTATTTTTAGTATATCAAATCGTGGCGAGCCAAAGCGCATGGATCTATGGCAAAGGATCTTTTGTCCTAAATACTGGTAAGACAAATTGGGGGGTATGATTTTTCTAAGCTCAATTGACATTGGAGACTATGTTTTATCTAAATTCTACTAGATTATAATCTTTATTGTCTTTTTAGCTCTTATTTCTGTAGCATGTTTATGAAATTTTTTGCTTATATAAGATTTCTTGCAAACTTATATGTTTGTCTACTTCGTTTTGAATTTTATTTATCAATTGATCCATTTGATTTAAAAATATCTTGTCCAAGATTAGCGCAAGTTCATCCGTTGCTTCTTTATAATATTTTTTCTGAGATATTAGTAAATTTATTTGTAACGTTTCATAATTAAATAAATGATCTCCAATATCACTAGCAAGAGATTCGAAGGCTAATTCAACAGAACTTTTGAGCATTTCATTCAGTTTATCTATTTTGATTTGTTTTAATTGATTGTTGAGGTTGTTCATAGTTTTTTATTAAATTTTTTGCACATAAATAATTTCGTTATAATTAATATTTCTTTAAAATACTACTGGAAGAAATATTGTCAATAATAAATCAAGATAAATTTAACTCAATTATGTAAAAAACTATAATAATTTCACTTGCTGCGTTAAATTCTAAATAAAAAAATTGATTAACGGTTGTTGTTTAATATAGAATAAGGTATATTACGTTTTGTAATTGGAGAAATATATGGACTCTGAACGAAAAATTCTTGGAGAAAGGTTGAAATCTATAAGGAAAACAGCTGGGTTAAGTCGTGCTGAAATTGCAAGAGAGTATGGGTTTTCTGCTAGATCAATAGAATTATGGGAAAGAGGGCAAACAGAAATAGGCGCGTTAAAATTATATGAATATCTAAATATATTTAAAATAAATTTTGGTGTAGAAGTTTCTATAAATGCACTTGTGAATCTTGATAGTGATTTAATGATAAATCAAAAAATATCAATAAAATAATATAATATCTTAATACTAAATAATAATGACTATAAATACTACTAAACTTTCATTTAAAAATGATCAATCAAATATTTTATATAAAGAAGCGATTAGAAAATCAGTTGCGTTTTTTAGCATATTGTTCTTTGTTTCATTGATAGCAGTATCTTATTTAAATGCAGTACTATATGGAGAAAAGCTAGTTTCAAAGATAGAAAAAGTAAAAAACTCTTCAAGAATTGGTTTTAGGGATTTTATGCTTACTCAGAAAAATCAAATTTCTTGTTTAAAAAAAAGAGTATCAAAAGCTAAACAGTTCAAAAACTTTTCTGAATTGCTGTGTGGTTGTAGCTCTACCATATTCAATAAATCTATTTTGAATAATAACGGAAAAATTATATATAGTGATAGTAATCACAGTGTAGTCAGTGCTCTAAATCATTATGATGACAAGACTTTAGGATTTTCTTTTGATAAATTAAAAGAAGAACCACAGAAGATTTTTATTGGTGATGTAATTGAAGACAAAATTTTGAAAAAAAAGTACTTTTTTATTGCATCTGGACTTCATAATAAAAAGCTAGGATTTAAAGGGGTAGTTTTATTTAAAGTTGATATAAATTATTTAAATTACAAGCTTGTGCCATACCAAAATAGAGAATTATCCATAAATGATTCTTTAGAGGCCGATCCCCTTGCCGGAGAATTAAACCGTCAATTAAAGGCATCTCCTACGTTTATTTTTTTATCTCAAATTATTTTGTCAAATACTAATATTAGTACAACTTATTACAATAGCAGTTTAGATAAGTATTTAAAATTTAAATATAATCCTCAGAATTTTAGAAAATCTTTTCTTCGCAACTTATATGTTTCTACATGCGTTATATGTATATTGCTTGCATTTCTATTTTTGCTTTATTGGAGAATGATATTACTTCCGATGAAAGAGTCATTAATGATGATACAAAGAAATAAGAATGGAAGACAAAAGATAGATAGGTTATTTAATATCTTTTATAGCATTAATGATTTTAATATGAATCAATCTGAATTGATTTCTAAGCAAGAAAAAGAGCAAAGAGAGCAGTTTGCTAAAATTATTTCAATAATTTTTTCAATTGGTTCTTTGGCTCATTATATTACAAGCAAGGTTGAAGTACTTAAAGAAGATATAGCTGATATGAGTACTAAAAATAATAAAGAAGTTTCTTCTGTTATAGATTTTAATAAGAGATTAAGAAGTATAGAGAAAACAATTGCAGTTAGTGAAAAGGATATTAGATCATTAACATCTGAGTATACTAAATTTACACAACTAATCAAAACCCAGCGCAGAGAAGAGATTTGCATAAGTGCTTCTGAATTAAATGACGCAATTAGTATTAAGTTAGAATCTCAGAATCATAGGCAGATAGTGAAAATGACTCCAAATGTTAAGTTTGATATACATGTTTATAAATCATTTTTTATAATGTTGCTTGATGAAATTTTAAACTTTAACAAGAAAGATCTGATTTTATCTGAAATTAAAATGTGCAAGAGTAAAAAATTACAATTTGTTTTTAAAAAAATTAATTCAAATTTTATTGATTTTCAAAATGAACAGATCACGCTTTGTAAAATGCTTGGTATGTATAATGACATAAAGATTACTATTTCTCAAGATCAAGAAATAGTTTCTATTGAGCTGAATTTCAGCTTATATGTTAAAAATTGAAAATAATATGTAGATAATCAACTAAAGATATGAATATCATGTATTTATAATAAATTTTATTTGCAAAATCTATTTACACCTACTAAGCTAAAAATATATTAATATAAGTTAATAGGTGTAAACAATGTCCAAAACAGCTCAAGTAGTAAAAAAGTCTCATCTTGATTGGCAAGCATTTAACGGAAAAGCTGCTCAAGCAGTAGTCTTTAGTAATTATGCATACAGTCAAGAAGATAAAGAAATGCAAGCCATGGCAGATCAGGTGCCAGAAGGTTATGAACTATTTTTAATGACAGACCATGTAAAAGAAGTGGGTGAAGCTTCTTTTAGATGTGTAGCATTCATGAATCAAAATACTAAGGAAATAGTTTTTGCTACTGCTGGGTCTAGATTTGGTATGGATGAGAAAGGGATCGCGGATATATATGATGATGCTTTGATGGTAGCTCATAATAAGCCACGCAAGATGAATCCAGCTCAGATTCTTAATGATATGGTACTAGACAGTCTAGGAGATAAAGCAAAAGAATATAAATTTCATTATACTGGTCACTCTCTTGGTGCTGCAATGGCTGAAATGCAAGCAGCTGACATGGATATAAAACTTACTAAGAATGGTTTGAAAGCTGAAGGTAAAGGAACTAAAGATCAGATTTCTGCAGTGACATTTGAGAATCCTGGTACAAAGCCTATGATTGAAAAAATGTATGAAGAAGCTGGCCTGCCAAAGGAAAACATTTCTAAGTTAAATTTTTGTGAGTTTAATAATCGTAAAAACATGATAAATAGTTTGAATGAGCAAACAGGGAGAACGTACACTATAGTTCCTCATTCACAAAAAGAAAGAAACCCATCTTTAACACAGATGGTTTTTGAAGTTGTTTCTAAGATTGTTGGCTCAGAAATTAGCCCGTTGCTTGGTAAAGCTATAGGTTTACTTGCTCCTGGTGGAATTTTAGATGATCTAAAATCTGAACATACGTTAGATAACTTTAATGAAGTTTTTGTCCAGAAAGAGGGGAAAGTAAAAGGTAAAGAAGGAGAGGTTATTTCTCTTGAAGAAGCATATACTGGTGTAAAACCTGTGAAATATGATAAAGATACAGCCGAAGAATTATCAAAATTGAAAAAGGAAAATGGAGATATAGGTAAGCAAACTTTATCTATGACCAATACTGATTCAATAACTGGAAAAATAACTAGATTAGTTTTTGGGAATGAAGAGTTAAAAAAAGCATTAGCTAAAGTTGCAGTTGCAGTTGTAAAAGAAGTCGCTACAAGCATGGTTGATAAGGTCATGAAAGGCAGAGGCAGTAAAAAACCTCTTGATAAAGTAAAAGAAACTGCGACAAAACTGGAATTACCAACTGTACAGGATGTTGCCAAAGCTGGTTTGTCAAAATAGATTGAGTTTCAAAAAAATCAAAAAGCAAGTGCTAGTTCAGCTTCTGTGCTGTTAGACGAATGAGCCCACTATATATTTGTCCAAAGATACTAAATAAGGAGGCAAACAGAGTGCTATATTCTTTAAATATGCACAACTACCCATTTGAGTCATAGTAAGTAGCATGGCAGAGCAGCAATCTATTAGGTTAATCTTAAAGTTTATATGCTAGGAAATAGTGGATTGCCGCGCTGGCGCTCGCAATGACTAGTCTATTCTATGATATTTCCGTCA
>JALZUG010000063.1 GCA_023301685.1 Rickettsiaceae bacterium | reverse complement strand
TTACTGCCATTTTATAAACTGTGTCAAAATGTCACTGAGATTATCTTATAAGATATTAATGATTTTATTGAAATTTAAGAAACTTTACAGAGTCTATAAACTACATTTGTATATATAATTTAACATCTTAAAATCATACCTAATGAAAAAAAAACTGATAAACACCTTTGCCTTAGCTGTCATAGTTACAGGAGTCATATCCTGTAAAGGAAAGGCCAAAAACGAAATAGAAACGACAACTGCTAAAGAAGTAATGGCAGTAGAAGTTGCAACTAAATATAAAATAGATACGGCAGGTTCTATTATAGAGTGGGTAGGTTCAAAGCCTGGAGAAAATCACACAGGTACACTACAACTTGAGTCTGGCACTATAAAAATAGGAGAAAGTATCTCTGGAAATTTTGTGATAGATATGAATACTCTTACCGTTACAGATCTTAAGCCTGAAGAGGGTAAGGAAAGTCTTGAAGGACATCTTAAAGGATCTGCTAAAGCAAAAGAAGATCACTTTTTTAATGTAGCAAAATACCCTACTGCTGCTTTTGAGGTAACAGGTATTTCTGAAAAAGAAGGTAAGAAAATGATGGAGGGGAACCTTACCATTAGAGGAGTTAAAAAAAATATTGCTTTCCCTTTTTCTTATAGTAAACTAGGAGATGTGATTAGCCTTAACTCAGAATCTTTTACTATTAACAGAACAGATTGGGGAGTAAATTATGGGTCTAAATCTATCTTTAATGACTTAGGAGATAAGTTTATTATGGATGATATTGAACTTAAAATATCTCTAAAAGCTAATAAGTCTTAAAAGGCATTATAATTAACAAAAACCGCCCTTAACAGGGCGGTTTTTTTATTTCAAAAAACTAAATAAAACTTGAGGTGCTATAAGTTGTAAATTGCTTTTTTTTAATAGATCTCTATGGCCTATTCTAACAAATCGCTTAGAGCATTTTCTATAGTCGGGTGGTTAAATGTAAAACCAGAATCTATAATTTTATCCGCATTTACTTTCTGACTCTCCAAAACAATAGTAGATACAGCTCCTAAAATTATTTTTAAAGCAAAGACAGGTACATTAGGAAGTAGTAAAGGTTTTTTAAGTGTTTTAGCAACAGCCTTAGTAAGCTTTTGATTAGTCACAGGATTAGGTGCTACTCCATTATAAATACCTTCTAACTTATTTTTTATAAGATGCAAATACATACGAGACATGTCATCCACATGAATCCAAGATTGCCATTGCTGTCCTGATCCTATAGGTGACCCAACATATATTTTAATAGGTTGCATTATTTTAGGCAAAGCTCCTTTTTCTTTGTCTAGAATAATACCTGATCTAACCATAGTAGTTTTTATTCCTAATTTTCTAAATCTAAGAATAGTTGCTTCCCACTCCCCCACTACTTCTCCTAAAAAACCAGTTGCATAACCATTATAATCTTCATCATAATAATTAGTTTGGGATGATGGGTAACAACCTATTGCACTAGCAGAGACTATATGCTTTATAGAGTGTGGGGTTTCATTTTTATTAAAACTTTTTAACAACTCATATATAAGGGTTGCACTTTTAATACGGCTGTCTTTAATAGTTTTCTTATTACCATTAGTCCATCGCTGTGCAATATTCGATCCTGCAAGATGAACAATAGTAGATACTCCCTGAAAAGCATTTTTATCTATCTCACCTATAGAAGGATTCCAAAAAAAACCTTGATAACCTGGTTCATTAACTATCTTTTGTCTTGATGTTGTTAGGTAGTTTACAGCTATTCCTTGTTGACGACAGTGTGACACTAGAGAAATTCCTACCAATCCTGTTGCTCCTGTTATTAATATTTTCATAATAATACAAAGGTACTTGAGATCTCTACTAACATCTAGACTATTACAAAATTATTAACATCTCAAGAATCTTATAGAGATCAGTTTAACGCCTATTAAATACTAATAATATTTTTTTTACAAAATACAGTCAATTTTAATTTGTATGCAAACTCATTTAAGGTGTGGGTGTGAATATTTAGCTTCGCTTTTATACAAGGTTCTACAAAGTTTTGTTTTACACTAATTATTACTGTGTAAATAACATGATAATTTACTCATTGTTAATGATATAAATTTATAGAAGCTAAAGCGATACCTCAATTATCCCAACAATTCATTCTTATAATACAGCACAAGACCATCTATGGGTCGCTTGAGAATTTTCCCTTTTAAAAGTTTTTTTTCTTCTAAAATTTCTGATAATTCTTTCTCTAGATAAAAAGCAATTGATCCTACAAAATGAATAGGTACTTCTCGCGCATCTTTATACTGCAACACTTGGCTTTCTATAAAAACGTTAAGGCCTGTTTTAATAATCTCTTGCATATAAGGTTCTTCTTTATTTACAATCATAAAACGGGCAAATGTGGCTAGATATGTATTAGGACTAGGTTGCTTATAGAGATGGTTTTTTATAGTCTCAGAATCAAGATCATATTGATTTTGAAATTTTTTAGCAATTGCTACTGGCATTTTTTTAAACTTATAATCCCTAAGTAGTGTTTTGCCATAATAGTTACCACTAGCATCATCCATTAAGATATATCCTAGAGATGCCACTTTTTGCACTATGTTTTGTCCATCAAAATAGCTGCAATTAGATCCTGTTCCTAGAATGCAGACTATAGAGGGCGTTCTCATTGTTGTTGTCGCATACAGAGCAGCATACGTATCTTCCCTTACAATAATCTCTAAAATATTAGAAAATATTTTTTTAAAAATTGCTTTAATAATCCGTACTGTTTTTTCTACACCACAACCTGCGCCATAAAAATACAACTGTGTAACTTTTTGACTATTTTGATAGAGATCAACATTATTTACTATTCTCTCAATAATAAGCTCTTGAGATAGCATCTGAGGGTTTAATCCTAAGGTTTGGGTTTGGAACAAAATCGTTCCATCATTACTTAGTGAAACCCAATCGGTTTTAGTAGAGCCACTATCTACAACTAGAATCATATAGTAAGAATAAATTATATTGTAAAACACCAAATTATATCTACTATATCTGGCATTGCAAACGTTTTTATTGTAGTACGCTTATTTTTTCTGCTAAGTCTATTAACTTATTAGAATACCCAAATTCATTATCATACCATGACACTAGCTTATAAAACGTACTATTAAGCTCTATCCCTGCTCCTGCATCAAAAATACTTGTACGAGTATCACTTACAAAGTCTTGAGACACTACAGCATCCTCTGTATAACCCAATACACCTGTTAACTCCTTCTCAGAAGCATTCTTAAATAAGATTTTTATCTCTTCTATAGAGGTAGCTTTTTCGGTCTTTACGGTAAGATCTACTACAGACACGTTTGCTGTCGGAACCCTAAAAGCCATTCCTGTAAGCTTACCATCTAACTCTGGTATAACTTTACCCACAGCGATTGCAGCTCCTGTAGTTGTTGGTATAATGTTATTTAAAGCACTTCTTCCTAAGCGGTAATTCTTTTTAGAAGGACCATCTACTGTTAACTGTGTAGATGTTGCGGCATGTATAGTTGTCATGAGTCCTTCTTTTATCCCAAAATTATCATGAATTATTTTAGCCATAAGTGCAAGGCAATTAGTCGTACAAGAGGCATTAGATACAATTGTATGCGCTCTTGTTAGCTCGCTATCATTTACCCCCATCACAAACATAGGGGCATCTGCAGATGGTGCCGAGATTACTACTTTTTTTGCTCCCGCTTGGATATGATAATTTGCCTTCTCTAATGTTTTAAAAATTCCTGTACACTCTGCTATCACTTCTGCTCCTACTTGATCCCATTTTAGATTTTTTGGGTCACGCTCTGCGGTAACTCTAATAACTTTTCCATTTACTATAAGGTTACCTTGTTTTACCTCTACTACGCCATCAAAAGGGCCATGCACAGAATCGTATTTTAATAAGTAAGCAAGATGATTTATATCCAATAAATCGTTAATTGCTACTACCTCCACATTATCACGCTTTACTGCTGCTCTAAAAACAATACGGCCTATACGCCCAAAACCATTAATGCCTAATTTTAAATGTGCCATTTTGTTGCTTTTATAAATTATGTGGTCATAATATCTGACACACGTATTAATTCTTTATTAATTTTTGATTTTCCTTTTAGTGCATTTTCAAGCGGGCATAAAGTCATTTTATCATGAATCGTACCTACCATGTAATTACTTTTTCCTTCTAATAGTGACTCAACCGCTTTTACGCCCATCCTACTAGCAAGCACTCTGTCATAACAGCTAGGAGACCCTCCTCTTTGCATATGGCCTAGTACAGAAACACGTGCGTCATACCCTTCGAGATGCTCATCTACATAGTCTTTAAGTTCAAAAACACTTTTACCCATCTTATCCCCTTCTGCCACTACTACAATACTAGAACATCGCCCACTTTTTTTACTTCTCTTTAAAGACTCTACAAGTCTATCAATTCCCATATTTTCTTCAGGAATTAATATCTCTTCTGCTCCTGCTCCTACTCCTGCATTAAGTGCTATATACCCTACATCTCTTCCCATAACTTCTACAAAAAAAAGTCTATCATGAGAATGTGCGGTATCTCGTATCTTGTCTATCGCACTTACAGCTGTATTAAGTGCTGTATCATACCCTAATGTTCTATCTGTGCCATTAATGTCGTTATCAATAGTCCCTGGGATTCCAATAATCGGAAAATTAAATTCTGTATTAAAAATTAAGCCACCTGTAAAAGTACCATCTCCTCCTATTAGCACAATACCATCTATATCATTTTTTAATAATTGATCGTATGCCTTTTTACGACCTTCTGGTGTTTTAAAACGTTTACTTCTAGCGCTTTTAAGAAAAGTTCCTCCCTTATTAATTACCCCTCGCACACTTCTTGCATTTAACTCTATAAAATCGCCATCTATTAGACCTTCATACCCCCTATATACTCCTACTGTTTCTAGATTGTGATACGCACAAGTCCTAACAACAGATCGTATGGCGGCATTCATCCCAGGAGAATCTCCCCCTGAGGTTAAAACTGCAATTCTTTTCATATTTTAACTCATAATACTTTTGGTAAACTTTAAAAATAGGGAAATTATAAACAAAAATTAGAACCTTTAATAGTCTCTTTATTTTGCTGTGAAGCATTTTAATAACATCTGGCTTAATAATTAAGGTATAATATTTTGCTTTCGCGAAAGCGCAGAAATTAAAAATAATTTTTACAAACCTGTTTTTGAGGGAGAGATACTTTTCTCAGAAAGTTCACGTATGGCTTCTTTAGATTTACCATCAAATATCTTTTTTATAAGCTCTTTAAAAGAACTAAAATCTACCGAATATGATATACCAGCTCCTTGTGTGTAAGCCTCTGATTCTCCTATAAATTGTATATCACTCTGTTTATTAAATATTTTTGCACGTAAATTACCTTCCTTATTTAGTAAGAAATCTACCTCTACATCACCTACAATAATACTCTCACTTAGTCCTCCTGTAGGCACTCCTACTTTTCCGTTTATTAATACTCTATTTGTAATTTTGGTAGATAGTGTAAAACCAACTCGCCCAGAAGATTGCAAATCTGGTGTTTTATCTGCTTGTACCAGATCTAGTCCTACATCAAAAATACTATCATCATCAGAAAATAAAATATTACTTAAAACAGAAGAGGTTGTTTCCAATATGTTATTTACTGCTGCTGCAGTAGAAATAGATGTCTCACTTAAAAACACTCCTTGAGATACTAGAGAAATTGCATTAAGCTCTCTTGTATTACGGTCGTTTAGCCTGTATGTTAACTCTGAGGCTACGTTACTACTCGTATTAGGAAACTCTATATCAAAGGTAATATCTGGTTTTAACAACTGCTCTTTGAGATTAATAATAACATCTATAGGAATTTTTCTGTTTATGGATGGGTTCTCTAAAAGAATACTAGGATTTGCTTCTGCTCTATAAACCGCACTTATTTCTAATTGAGCTTCTGTAGGAACGCCATCCCATCGTATGTTACTATCCTCCCGTACCTTAAATTCTTTTTGAACAATTCCTCCATATTTATACACGAAAACCCCATCATAAACTGCAAAATCACCGTACATTTTAAACTTTCCATTAGTATCAAGCTCTACTAGTAATAGTCCTGCTCCACTACCTTTCAAGACACTTCCGTTTTCTTTATCTACCACTATCTCTATTAAAGCATCCTTATCTATATCCAGATCAAAGTTTACAGACAAGCCTTTAATTTCTCCTTCGCCTATGGTTTTGCCTTTTATTCTTTCTTTTTTCTCTTCAGGGCTTAAAAAATGAATATAAGAAATATCTCCTAAAGTTTCTGAATCGTCTATAGGTACATTAAATACAGTACCTGGCTCTGTTTCTGCTACTACATCTATAACAAGGTTGTCTGAAGGGCCTTTAATATGGGCAATACCTTTTACAAAGGCTGTACCATAATAAAGCACATCTATTTCATTTTGTGTATCTAGCACTAATAAACGATCTGAAGATATATTAAGATCCAAATCCCATTTAGAAAAATCTTTATGCGATATTACCCCACTAATGTCTCCTAATGTTTTGTGTTTTATATCCTTAAAGGGAACGTCGTTAAATACAAAACTTTGATTCGTAAGTGTAACTATAGGATTTCCTATAAAATCAAAATCTGTATTCAAATAAGGAATTTTTAACCCTGCATTTTTTAGCTCTAAAGCACCATTTATATCTGGAGACTTGTAATTCCCTATAACTTTTGCTTTACCACTAGCAAGCCCTCTTATATTAGATATTATACCTTGCCCTATAGCATCAAAAGGTTTCAGGTCAAAATCTTCAAATGTTACATCTAAGTTTATAACTGGCTCATCTCCAGATGCAAGTATAAAACCGTTTGCCTTTACAGATTTAAGGTATTTATTTTTTAATGTAGATGATACACTATATGTTGTTAATGACTTATCTCCTGTGATGTTTAAGTCTAATACGCCTAACAGATTATTATTTACAGATAACTCATTAACTGTTATGGTAGAACTGGGGTAATAGTCGCCCTGCCTCTGTAAAAGGTCTAATTTCCCATTTACTACACCTTCTAAAGCCAAATTATCGATTTCTGGGGCTATCTCACTTAGGTTTACATTAGTAAGTAACGCATTTATATCTTTATAATCAGAACCTTTAAGATTTCCTTTTAAATCGATACGTACATCATTATGGCTTAAACTAATGGATTCTATAAGTACATCTGAAAAATTGTTATCAAAAATGACTCGATTACTAGAATCGTCTTTCTCATTAATAAACCAAGAGGTGTTCTTAAATAAGATGTTAGATTTTTTAAAACCTAATACCGAATCTCCTTTAGAATTAATGGTATGATACAATGAGAGGTCGTAAGTATCTTTGTTTGCTAATCCGCCTTTAAATTCAGACTTCATAAACAGAGTATCCTTGAGGGTTACGTTAATTAAATTAAAGTCTGCTACAGTATAATGCCCTATATCAAGACTATCTGCTGCAATATAAGTGTTAAAAAGAGGGTTCTTAGTATCTACTTTAATTTCTACAAAAGAAGCTTTTTTTCCGTAAGCCTCTATTCTAGGGGATTTAAAATTAAGCTTAAATTCAGAGTCATCGTGAGACACACTCCCCTTAACTATAGTATTTGGTTCTATATGAATTTCTGGTGCCAGTGCTTCTACAATTTTATTATTTATTACAAAATCAAAGTTCATAAATTGATTTTTTGTAAGCTTATCTGGCTGGTAATTTGTATACAAGCCTCCCACTGCATTTTTAAATAAAGGAATGACCTCATTAAGCTTAAAAACCCCTTCTATAAAGCCGTTAACAATATCTGATGAGTTTATTGCGATAGTACGCACCTTTTTCTTATCAAAAGTAGATGTAATATTAAAGTTGTTAAAAAAATAAGTGTCTTCTTTTGTCTGAAAACTTGTGTTATTAAAATTAATAATCCCATCTGCATCTTCTACCCCTGAGCCTTTCATATCCATTACAACAGTCCCTTTAAAAAGAGAAATACTGTCATTAAAAATATTAAGCACATTAAGATTAAAATGATCGATATCTGCTTTAAAATTGTAGTTATTTATCTCTTTAGAAACATCTATTAAACCTTTAAGATTTCCTTTAATATTAGGATCATTTACACGTAATTCTCCATTAAATTTAGGAGCACTAAGGTCTCCTAAAACAACAATGTTGTGAAAATTATATCCATTGTAAGACACATCTGTAATTGCCCCAGATAATTTAGTTTGTAAGGTTTCTTGAGTAAACCCATTACCGTCTATTTCTAAATTTATAGAGGTCGTTCCTACTTTTTTATCATTTATAAGCGTACCTAAATCAAACTTCTTTAAAGCAAATTCTCCCTTATAGTTTGCTTTTTCTATATCTAAGTAGTCTAAGAGTGTTAAATCTATTTCTGCATCTCCTAAAGCAGTAACAAAAACTCCTTTAGTGATTAAAGTGGTCTTGGTTACTTGGTGCTCGCCTTCAAAACTGATATCTCCTAGTTTAGTTAACTCTTTAGGCAAAACACTAAGGGTTTTGGGCATTAACTGCTTTAAATCATCATGGGAAGTCGTTACTTCTTTATAGTTACCGCGTATTACTGTAGTTTTGCTATTATTAAGCAAGTTCTTAAAATTAATATCTCCTTGTATTTTTGAGTTATTTAAGGCAGAGACTCGCAAATTTCTCGTATTAAAGTCATTAAACGTTCCTAACATCCCTCCTTGCAAATAAAAAGCAATGTTATCGTTAAAACCTTTATAATATGTTTTAATGTCGTTTGTAGATACTTTTGCTTTGGAAAAATCTGCTTTTATTTGAACTAAATTTGAGAAATCACGCATTTTATTACCTGCAATATCCATAGAAATATCACCTTCTAAAAATATTAAGTTTAGTGCGTTTTTGAATAATACGCCGCTTGTTATTTTAACTATTCCCATCATGCAGGCCATTGGTATATCTGCCGGTATATCTGAAAGTAAGATTATGATGCCGCTTAGTTATGCGGCTATTCTTGGTGGGATGATGACGCTTGTCGGGTCATCTACAAACTTGTTGGTCTCTAGTACGATGGTTGAACTGGGGTACGATCCTTTAGGTTTCTTTGATTTTCTTATTCCTGGTGCAATGCTGGCGGTTGTTGGTTTGGTTTATTTGGTTGTTGTCTTGCCATTCTTAGTCCCTGATCGACGCTCCTTAAAGCAGACATTGGAAGGGGGCGAGAAGGAATTTGTCGCGGAACTTGATATCACCGCAGACAGTGTTTTAGTCGGTATGGAATTTACTGATGGAGTTTTTCCCGCCTTGCCTGATGTGGATGTCCGTTTAATACAACGTCGAGGGCATTTAATCTTGCCTCCTTTTGAAGGGTATCAGATTGAAAAAGGCGACATTATGATTGTGGCGGCTACTCGA
>JALZUG010000062.1 GCA_023301685.1 Rickettsiaceae bacterium | reverse complement strand
AATTATATATATATAATTTTACTGGCCAAATTTTGATTATCATCCCTATTAGTTCAATATTAATTCTGTCCAGTATGGATGATCAAGGATGGGTATTACTAACTTTATTTGCATGTATATCTACTGTAGATGTTATGGCTATGTTTGGAGGAAAACTCATTGGAGGAGCAAAACTCGCTCCTAAAATCAGCCCTAATAAAACCATAAGTGGACTTCTAGTTGGGACATCCTCTGCATGTATAATTATTAACTTACTAACTCTAATACCAAGTTACGAACTACCTGAAATGCTTCATAAGAATAATTTTTCTCTTACTTTGCACATCCTTCTACTTGGAATGATGGCACAAACTAGCGATCTATTAATCTCTTGTTTCAAACGTAAATTCAAGATAAAAGATACTGGTACAATTATCCCAGGGCATGGCGGCGTGCTTGATAGATTTGACAGCATTATACTAACAGCACCACTTGTACTATTATATTTAGCTAGCAATTTGTAGTTTCTAATTTATAATATAGCTTAAATAATATAATTTATAAATGTAAATAAAAGCATGAACGCCTCGATGATACGTAAGTCGCAAAACTCACTTAAACTCACAAGAAAATCGGCTTTTAATGCCGTTATTTTGTTGATGCTTTTATATTTTGTATTTCATTCAATATATGGCAGCAGAGGAATTATTGCATATTTCAAACTTCAGGCGGAGCTAGAAAACTCTCATATTAGACTTGAAAAGCTAAGAGCCGAAAGACTTGAAATAGAAAACAGAACAAAATTGCTTCGTCCAGGATCACTTGATAAAGATATGCTAGACGAAAAAATTCGTAATGTGCTAGGTTTGTCTGAACCTAAAGAGAAAATATTTAAAGCACAACCAGTTGATAAAAATCCTGAATAATTTTATAGGAGTAAAGATGAAAGTTACAGTATACCAGAATGACATTCCAGATGATTTTCACCTACCAGGAGATCTAGCAATAGATACTGAAACAATGGGACTAAAATTCCATAGAGATAGACTATGTGTATTACAAATGAGCAATGGTGATGGAGATAGTTACCTAGTACATTTCGATGGCACAGATTACACCTCTCCAAATCTAAAAAGATTATTGCGAGACGAAAATAGAGGTACAATTTTTCATTATGCTCGTTTTGATATTGCAGTTATAAAAAAATACCTTGATGTAGATATTAAAAATATATTTTGTACAAAAATAGCATCAAAGCTAGTTCGTACATATACAGATCACCATGGCCTAAAAGATCTTTGTCGTGAATTGCTTGGTATATCAATATCTAAACAACAACAATCTTCCTATTGGGGAGCATCAGAACTTAGTGATGATCAAAAAGAATATGCTGCAAAAGATGTAGTATATCTTCATTCACTTAGGGCTATATTGAGTGAAAGGCTAGTAGAAAATAAAAGAAGTAAACTAGCGCATAAATTATTTGAATTTCTACCAACTAGAGCAGAATTAGATATTATTGGCTGGAACGATATCGATATCTTTGCACATAATTAAGAGTTCTTATGCAAAAGTCTCACTCTTCCCACCAGAAATAGTAAAATTTAGATTGTCACTTCGCTTAAGCTCCGCACAGCAACGGGGCAATTAGTCATAGCGAGCGAAGCGCGGCTATCCAGATACTTTACCACAAAACTTACTGACTATTTAGCTTAATAGATTGTCATCTCGCTTAAGCTCCGCACAGTGACAAGATACCTATTATTGTCAATTGCATATGCTCAAGCAATCTATAAGCAATAAAACTATTTTTTGCTCTCTTCTTTCTCTTTCTTCTGTACAGCCTTGATTACTGGCTTTTTTTCACTTTTTTCTTCAGCTGGCTTTTCTACTTTTTTAGCCGGAGCCTTTTTCTTGCCGTCACCCGGAAACTCTGGATCTTCTTCAGAATCTATGGGATTTCCAAGCAACAAGTTCTTAATCTGCTTACCAGATAAAGTTTCATGCTCTATTAAGGCTTTTGCAAGAACGTGAAGCTGATCTAAATATTTTGTTAGAATATGTTTTGCAAAATCATATCCTTCGTCAACAATTCTTCTAACTTCGTGATCAATCGCCTCAGATGTTTTCTCAGACCTAGTTTTATCACCGGCACCAGATGCATACATATCTTCATTACTTTTGCCATGGAAAACCGGACCAACTTTATCACTCAAACCCCACTCTGTTACCATTGCTTGGGCCATTTTTGTTGCCATTTTAATATCGGATGACGCACCTGATGTTACTTTTTCATAGCCAAATATAATTTCTTCAGCTACTCGCCCAGCCATAGCAACAGCAATATCTGCTTTCATCTTCTCTAACGCCATTGAAAATCTATCATTTTCTGGTAGGCGCATAACCATTCCAAGCGCTCTACCTCTTGGTATAATAGTAGCTTTGTGGATTGGATCAGACGCAGGACAATGAAGCCCAACTAAAGCATGCCCACCTTCATGATATGCAGTTAATTTCTTTTCAGAATCAGACATAGCCATGGATTTTCTTTCTACTCCCATAAGCACCTTGTCTTTAGCTTCCTCCATATCACTCATGTCAACAATCTTCTTACCACGTCTTGCAGCAATCAATGCAGATTCATTAACAAGATTTTGTAACTCAGCACCTGAAAATCCAGGAGTTCCTCTAGCAATAATTCTAGGTTCAACTTTATCAGAATGCTTAATCTTCTTCATATGAACTTTAAGAATTTGCTCACGACCTGTCAAGTCTGGGTTAGAAACGGTTATCTGTCTATCAAATCTTCCAGGACGCAGAAGTGCTGGATCTAAAACATCAGGTCTATTAGTGGCTGCAATAATAACAACTCCTTCATTTACTTCAAAACCATCCATTTCAACTAGCATCTGGTTTAATGTCTGTTCACGCTCATCATTACCACCCCCCATACCAATTCCTCTATGGCGCCCAACGGCATCAATCTCATCAATAAATATTATACATGGAGCATTTTTCTTACCCTGCTCAAACATGTCACGAACGCGACTTGCTCCAACACCTACAAACATTTCAACAAAATCTGAACCCGAAATACTAAAAAACGGCACATTAGCTTCACCAGCAATTGCTTTTGCAAGCAATGTTTTACCTGTACCTGGGGGGCCTATCAACAAACAACCTTTGGGAATTTGACCTCCTAATTTTTGGAACTTACCAGGATTTCTAAGAAAGTCTACTATTTCAGATAATTCTTCTTTTGCTTCATCAATACCAGCAACATCTGAGAATGTAATCTTTGGTCCTTTATCAGAAATCAGTTTAGCTTTTGATTTACCAAACCCCATCCCTTTGCTGCCACCTTGCATTTGGCGCATAAAAAATACCCAGACACCAATTAACAAGATCATTGGAAACCAAGAAACAAAAATGCTAAACAATGAATTCATTTTTGTATCTGGAGGTGTTACATCAATATAAACTCCATTAATGCTTAACTTATCAATTAAGCCAGGGTAATCTGCAGAATAAGTAGAAAATGAAGTACCATCTGCAAGCTTTCCTTCAATATAACGCCCTTGAATTTTCACTGAATTCACTTGTCTATTATCAACCCTTGCCAAGAAATCAGAAAATGCTAATTTTTCAGCTCTACCACCTACTCCATCGCCTTGCAGGGCATTAAAAGTCATGATCATTAAAACAAAAACAAAGATCCAAATTAAAATGTGCTTATTTTGATTATTCATTAATTCTTCCTATAAATATTTCCTACAAAACATACCAAAATTATGTTGGCGCAGCTATAGGAAATGAGTAAAACGTGAAACAAAACCTGGACTGAAAACAATATCAACTCCAGAATTAGATTTAAAATCATCATAATAAGATATATGGGGAATTGCTACGACTTTTTCAAGGTTTTTAATAACAGGTAGTGTAAATAAAATATCCTTATGGTTATTCATACTTAATTTGCTAAGATTTTGGAAGTCTAATTTATCTTTTATCTCGATATAATTCTTCATATCTAGCTGACAGATCTTAAGTTCTTCATTCGCAAATTCATTATCAATATTGAACTTAAATCTATTATCCCATATCACATCATTCTTCAAACTAACACTATAGTCACTAATTGCATTTTTTTCCCTGAATATCAATATTTTATTATTAATTTTTCGTAAAATACATTCATGCAAACTGCAGTCAAAACTATCTCTATCTCTAATTTTATCTATTAATTTCTTTGTACTCCTATAACGCGGAGTATCTGTTTTTCCACTAATAGATGTCAAAGCAAAATTTATTAGATAAACTGCTATTTCATAATCTAATTTTCTGTATAAATCTAAATCTATAAAAGCAAAACCTAAATTATTAAATTCAATATTTTCAGCAATTGCTTTTATAAATTGGTTATTAAGTTTTTTAGCATTTGCATCTGCATTATTAACTTCGTTTTCAAGAGATGTTTTATCTTCTTTTGATAATGATAAAATGTACTTACGCACTCTATTTCTCTCATAAAAATCTAAACTATTAGATTTATCTTCCATCCACTTTATAGAGCTTGTTTTTAAATAATCGACCAATGTAGTCTTTTTAACATTAAATAATGGACGCAAAACTTGTATATTATTGTAGAAGGTAGAATATGAACTACTTAAACCAAGTATTCCACTCTTTTTTCTCTTCCTCATTAAATAATTTTCTAAAAAATCATCATAATGATGAGCAGTTAGAAGGCTATTAATACCTAGCTCCTGACATTTATTACTCATCATTGTATATCTTGCAGATCTTGCTCTTTCTTGAAGAGCACTCTTCGAATTATCATGGTTCCAAGTAAGCTCTACAAATTCATGCCCAAGAGCAAGCGAGGTACTCTTAACAAATTCAATTTCATCGGATGATTCTTTTCTTAATTTATGATCTACAGAAAAAACAACTAATCTAATTAGATTTTTTTTAGCCCATTTTGATGCTAAAAACAAAAGAGCAATAGAATCTGATCCACCAGAAATAGCTAAGGCGACTTCCGAAGAAATCGCCTTATCAAAATTCTGATTCATAAAATCATTAAATTGCTCTTGTAGCATTACTGAAAAATACCTTGCACAGTAAATCTTGCAATCGTATCATCGAGGTGAGCTGAAAGCTCTTTGCGAATCTGAGCATCATCTTCTATTTTCTTATTATCTTTATTTAAAGTAATCTTACCTTCTGCAGATTCTTTTATTAACTCATCTAGAATTTGCTCTTTAGTATTTTTACCATTCATATATTTGATCGCGAATTTATCAAAGAAGCTAATTGAAATAGGAGCATGAGAGGGATTAGTAACCCAATTATTTGCTGTTTTTTTAACTTGATGCATAACTAATTTGCTAACATTTGGCTTATTAAATTTCACTTTGTCTTTATCCTTATTCTGCAGGTGAATATCCATATAACCTTTGATCACAAGATTCATACCATTCTTTAATAGCTCAGCTTCGATTACCCCTTTGTTATTGCCTTTTATCAACTTATCTGCCTTGTTTACAAGATCTTTGAATCCAACTGGATATCCTTTATTTTCAATTAAAACATAGAATGCTGCTTTTAACGCTGGAGAAGTAGTTGTAATAAATTGCTCTTTATCACCTTTGAAATAGAATTTCATAGGTTCATTATCCTCAATGACAGCATCTTTAATAGTTTTTTCTGCGGCAATATCGAGTGAAATAGCAAAATCTTTAATGGAATCGTTATTTAAAGACCTATTTAATACAACTTCATTATGGCAAAGCAAAGTGCTTCTAAATCTTCTATTAGTAATAAAATCCATATATTGTTCAGTTCTAACAATATCATTAATCTCTTGAAGTTTCTCAGCCACTTGCTTCTTCATGTTTCCTAGATACATCGAAGATAAAGAACAATCAGATAAATACTGCAATCCATGCTCTTGAGCTTTTTGCATAAAATCACCAAAATAGAATTGTTTGTTATTTTCTTCCAAGTGCTCGTGTCTAATATAGTGATCACCTTGCTTAGAAAGAAGCTCCGCTTCTTGTTTTAGAACTTTTGCATATGGTGTATCTGCTCCCTCTAAACTTTCTTTTATAAATTCAAGCAATGCTCTAGATTGCACAACTTTATCGCTTTCAGCAAATGATTTAGCATGATACATCATCATATCCCTAACAGTTCTAACCATGTTCCAGCCTGGAAGAGTATTATAACTAATATAAACAATACCATTTTTATTAAGGTTCTTTTTTGATACTTCAATAATTTTATCTTGAACAAAATCTGGAACCCAAGAAAGCACTCCATGACAGATAATATAATCAAATTTTCCAAAAGAATCATCAATATCTGTTATAGAACAATGTTTTAGTTCAATATTCTTTAAGCCCATTTCTTTAATATGCTTCTTACCTGCGTCAACCTGAACCTTTGATAGATCTACGCCAACATACTCACCCTTTGGATAATATACTGCATGTGGAATAATATTACCACCTTCAGCACAACCAAGTTCAAGAACCCTTGCCGTTTCAATTTTTGGTGGATTCATGCCAAATAAAGCACCAAGTGTAGCTAATTTTTCTGGACTGCTTTGCGCATAAGGATAGCTTTGATAAGGAGTTTCATCATAAGCTTTTTGTACGTTATCTATCATAGTTTTTAATTCTTCTTTATTCTAATTATTATTTTACAGGAATTTTAAATGTGAAACCTAGAGTAAACTCACCAACACCAATGGTTTTCTTAATTGGAGTCTGGGATTTAAAACTTTGTGTTTCTATATCTAAAGTCTCATATTTAATTTTAATATCCTTTACGACTTGCAACTTTGCTCCCAAATCAACAGCAAAATGATCACTTATATCTTTTGATATACCACCACCTAACTGATATGCAAAGCAATTATGCACGTTCTTTTTTACTCTAAAAAATTCAATTGGTCCAGCAAATCCTGGCAGTGTAGTTAAATTACCTTCTGGCTGCCAAAAAGTTCTATTCGGTCTAATATTAATTTGAGCAACCCCAGCTCCAAAAATTACATAAGGTTTTAAACCCATTTTTTGCTTCTCAAATTCATATATCCAATTCAATGTAAATACATTAGCGGAAACTTTGGTAATATCATGAGTTGTAGGAATTCCTGCAGATGGAAATCGAGCTTTAGCTACTGCATCCGCAGCCGCTGGAGCTAGTCCTTGGCCTATAAGTGAACCAGTAACAAGTTTTTGTATAGTTGATGTTAAATCAATTGCTGGCAATCTATATGCTAATCTATATTTTGGCTGATGAGTAGCTGAAACTTCTACTGCCATGTTAGGATAAAAACTGTAACCAACACGTCCACCATACATCCTAGACTGTTTTAGGCGCATCTTAGTTTCACCTCTTTGGGATTTATAAGAAAACTCTTTAACTACAGGTTCCGAAATACCCAGCTCAGTTCCAATATATACGTATCTATCTTCTGCATTACTTGCAAGAGCAACATTATGATTTAGTAATATTACACTTGCAAGAGCTGCTATTTTTAGATTTTTCATAGTTCCTTTCCTTTATTATATTAAGTTAGGTTTGCAAGATTATATATTCCAAATTTTACACGTCAAATTAAAAACACAATCTGCATAATAGATAAAATTTAGATCATAGTTTTTATCAAAAAAATTTATACAAATTAATATAAAATTATCTACAGCACTATATCTATGAAGTTACAAAAAAACCATCTGCTTTAAACCCCTTTTTATCCAACAATTTTTTATTTACAAAATCAGTAAAAATATGATTAATATCCTATATATAGTATGTCAAGAAAAAAAATATACAATATAT
>JALZUG010000061.1 GCA_023301685.1 Rickettsiaceae bacterium | reverse complement strand
TGCAAACTGGATCGCACGCTTTGTCCAAACTGTGGAAAAAATATATTAAGCCGGTTGTAAGTCTAAAGATTGTAGAATAATTACCTGATCTAAGATATTGGAGGCATTCAGATATTGAGCTTTCACTTCCCGAATCTGAGCACTTATTAAAAGAAGCTGCTCATCTGTCACGTTCCAATGCACAGATTCGGTGTCGACGAACTGGTGGATATCATCGCGAAGTCGTCCTTCAACCTAGAAATTACAATGAAATGAAAATATGTGCTAAGAAGAAAAAGAAGGGGAGAAACTCATACTCACATCCAACAGGTTGTGAGAGCTCTCAACACTATTAGAGACCAGTTCCTTAAGGTAATTCGTCTGAAACTGTAAATCTTGTGTCACATTCAGACGAAGCTATAAATTGAAAAAGAGAGAAAATATACATTTCATTAAAATACACCATACTTTTCTTTTACTACATTGGCTTACCTTGATAAGAGATGCACCTTGTGCCTCGAGCAGGGTTTCCATGGTTTCGATTATCTCGGCCTCATTGTCCTCGGTCATAAGCGTGTCGTAATCTAGTAGGGGTCCGGCTGTAAAAAGCCTCCTTCCCGAAAATACAGAAGGTGAGGGGCGTGCAGAAATAATTGATCCGGAGATCGTCAAAGAAAAAATAACAAAGAAAGTTGGGACAATCATGATTGATTATTTTGAGCTGTTCTTTTCGAAGCGAATGTTGTACTTAAACTGACTGATTGATCCCAGTTTTTCCCAAATTTAGCGCATTACATTCATTTATCTGAATGTTAAATTTTGCTTTAGTCAGCAGATGCGTTCTTTATTGCCATTGTTATATTGTGGTGAGAACTACAGTTATAAAGGATGCGAGTGTCTATATCTTGCACCATTTTTTTAAGAATATTACTAGATTCAGACTGGAGGACCTTGAATCCCATGTCTATTAAGAGGAAGAAAAATAAGCTTAAGGTAGTTAACAATTGTATTATGCAAGCATATTTAAAAGTTCGCAATCGTTGATAAAAACTTGTCCTTTGTCTCTCAGTCGCGGGTGCTTCATTTTGTTCTTGATCTGCTTGCTCCATAATGCGATTTATGTATGGAACAAGTATTTAAGATAATGTATATGTATTTTATTTCAATATAACATAACGCAAAAGGTTTTAAATAATGTCAAAAACTGTTTTCACGGGGTATGACGATGCGGTGCCTGCTTCGGCAGCCCATAGTTCAGTAACAGATTTCTTTGAACCAGAACCTATTGAAAAAGCTATTGTTCATAGAAAAAACTGTACAACTCGCGCCTTAACTATCTCTGACAAAGGACCACATCATGTTATTATTCCGCCTGAGGGAGATTACTATATTGATCCAGCAAGCTTTCGTGTAAATGCAGACATCAGGGTCAAAAAGAAAAACGGATTTGCATGGGCTGACCTAGAAGCTGCTGACGCTGCACGCGTTGCGCCAATTAATTTATTTTCAAAATGTCTTTATAAGGACATCGAGATTTTTATCCAGCAAAAACAAATATCAAGAATCGCTTCTGCCGCCTATCCATACAAAGCCTACATTGAAACACTCTGCTCTTACGGCAAAGATGCTGTAGATGGTCATTTAAGTGGGTCATATTATGTAAAAGATGATGCAGGAAAACAAGATGTTATAACTGACGTACCTGCAGTTATAGCCAATGAAAACGTGGCAGCTGTCGCAGCAATTGAAGCAAATAGTGCTTTTGCTAAAAGACATACATTTATTGCTAATTCTAAACTGGTTCAGATATCTGAACCAATGAATACAGATTTATCCACGTTGAACAAACTTATTCCTTCTGGTGTTGACCTACAATTTCTTTTTTATATGGCGGATGCTACATTCATTTTACAGTCTAGCGAGGGGGAATATAAAATTCATTATGAAGATTTTTACCTTTCATACGATCGTGTTGCATTAGATCCTAAATTATTGTTCGCAATTGAGGCTAAATTAAGTAAAAATATGAAAGCAATTTTCCCTATTAATCGCGGTATAGTAAGAACACATCAAGTTGCTATTGGTGCAGACTATGTAAAATGGTCGCCAATAGTGCAAGGTACTTTACCAGAAACTGTGACAATTTGTATGGTTGAATCACGTGCTTATAACTCGGGTTCAGCACAGAATTGTTTCAATTTTCAACATTTTAATATGAGAAGTATTTCATTGAAAAAAAATTCGGTCGCCATCCCATCAAGCGCTATACAAACAGATTTTAACACTGGAAATATTTATAGATTATACCGCCATTATTTTGATAATATCGGTATTGAAATAAGCAATTCTCCTACTCTTATTACATTTGAAGATTTCCTCAAAGGAACCACAATTATCCCGTTCGATTTAACTGCTGACCGCTGTGCTTTATTCCATAACCATGAAAAAGACAGCGGTATTATTGAACTTGATATTAAATTTAGTGAGGCACTACCTAGGGGGATAACTGTATTAGCATTGTGCTCATCTTCAGATAAATTTTATATTACTGGCGGCATTAATCAGCGTCAAGTTTTCCAACCCGTTGATTTGAAATAATGAATCATTTAAGGAAAACAATAGGCGGCGGTACAACTAGAAACGACTTATTAACTATTTGCAAGAACCTTAAACTCCCATTTTTTAAAGGAATATACTCCTGCGATTTAATCCCTAATATTGAAGAATTGGGCGAATCATTTTGTATTATTGTTAATACACACCCAAGCACATTATCAGGCGAACACTGGATATTACTTTTGTACCACCAAAACGAACTAAAAATTTCAGACTCGTTAAATTTACCAATTAAAGCGTATACACAAAGGCTTGGAGAGGTTGTGAGGAGCAGCCCCATTTCCCGCATACGAACTAATCAAGTGCAACACCCTTTTTCTTGGAATTGTGGTTTTTATGTCCTGCACGACATGTTTCTATTCCATTTGAAGGTGTGTAATAAACTTACAAACAGAATAAAAAAAATAATTTGGAAATATCGTCCGCGCGCTTGTATAATAAACGATAAAATATGTATCTGTAATATCTCTAAAATGATTCCGTTAATAAAACGACAATAAACACAGAGTTAAACATCAATACTTTATATATTCTTTATTATCGTATCGTACTTTATTTACATGGCCATGTTACTATATTTTTACATTGATATTTTATATTGAAGGGAAAAACCTACCCCCCAGAAAAAACTCTTCGCAGCAGTAAATTTACAACAAGAATTTGGAATGAATTGTTACACTATCTGAATAATCGTTTTTCCATGAAAAAATCCGCGCTGTTTTTTCCTGTACACTTCTAGAATAATCTCCATTCTTAAAAGCAATTCAGATGGTTTTGAATATTTGGCTCGCTCAAAAAATTCGGATGTTTTTGAATTCCTTGTTAAATGTGTAAAAACATTAAATGTATGAAACATTTTATTATTTCATCAATCTATTAAATATGGGGTGGGTTTTACGTAATTTGATGGTAGAGAATTAAAACCGCGATTATACTCAATTTAAGGCGGTAGTAAAATTGAGTGTACAATATGTGTCGGTGCGTATATCGTTATGGTTATGTAGCTGTTTAAATGTTCTATTTTATATTTCATAATTGTGACATCGGATCGGGAAGTTCTTTAAATCAAGAAATAGCTGGTAACCGCTTTTGTCTTAAAATCTTATTTTTTTAAAACGTACTTTATTTTACTTTATTATATTTTACGTTTGAAAAGAAAAAATCTTGAAAAGGGGAAAAAGGGGATTTTTTTTACGATTAAGCACCCTTCGAAATCGAGAAAAAAATGGCCTGAAAAAAATCCAGAAAACTTTTACAGTATTTACATTATTTTTTATCCATCCGTGATAGGCAATATATGGAAAAGATATAACTGTTATTAATTACTACGAAGGGGTGTGTGAAAAAGTGATCGATGTTATGATCAAATTCATTTAATGACAAAATAATCCCAAACACCAAAATACAAATATCGTTTCACTTCATTATGGAGATCAAGTAAGGTTCAATCAAACATTGGCATTGCAACGAAAACAAATAACAAATATACATACATTTTTCGACATTTTTTTTAAAACTTTATTTACGTTATTTACGTTATTTACGTTATTTACGTTATTTTTTTATTTTTAAAAGTTAATTTGCCAACAAACTTCTTTTGGTATCCTTTTTACACTCCACATCAATCAATCATTTTTATATATGTGACGCTTCTCGAAAAGAGAGGAAAGTTCAAGAAAAAAATTCAAGTGACATATTGCGGTGCTGTTCAATATATAAAGCCGTATATATAAAGTCGTACATATAAGAGAAAAAAGTATGGTATTATAATTGTATTATATTGTAATTGTATCACAGAGAAAAAAGAATAATATTGTATTGAGACGCCTGTTCTGTTGGGCAAAATTTAAGGCACCAATTTGGTATATACATATAAAAGAAGCCGGGGGGTCCGAATTAATAATGCCGACTCTTTTTTAAATTAAAAAAACTTTTTTCTAAGCATTAGCCGTTTTTCCTTTCTTCTGGGTTTTGCCAGTAATCTTTTTCCGTGAAAGGGGGGTTGGCTTTATCCTGATGTTTGTCAGCGGAGGCCGGCAACAAAGGCCGCTTAGATTCTTCCATTCTTTCGGAACTAGTTTTGGATATATTGCTGCAAAATTTTGACACAATTTTATTTGCTCCAAAATAGAATCGACAGCCATTTCATAAGGGAAATCGAAAGGATAACAATCCTTTTCTGCTGATGGTGCTGCATTCCTCTTATTGTAATACCTCATTGCCCTCATATAGATCCTCTCAGTATTCCCCCCATCTTTTTTAGCCCACATTTTGTTAAACATCCCCCAGAAAATATCGCCCGCTACTTGCCGGCCGTCAACCATTGACTTGACTTCTGGTACGGAATCCCATTTGGGGGAAACAATCTTACCAGGGTCAAGATCGACCTTGAATTCCCATTCCGGATTCCCCACCAAAACCATTGGTGTGATGTCTGTTGAAAAACTGGGGACAGGAAGTGGAAGCGGTTGTTGTGCCTCTTGTTCATCAAAATCTATGCCCGGGAGGAAGGGCTTCTTAGCCTTTGCTTTAATGATAGGAACCAGAGGAAACTGTTTTCTTTTTGTTGTTTGGGAAGAAGAACCAGCCGAACATTTGGTAGCAGAAGATCCGCGACCTTTTCTCCTGTTTCTGCTCAAAGCAAAAACCTCTTTTGTTACGGCTTTGACTTTTTCCCTCCATTTCTTCTTGCTATTGGCCAAATTAATGAGGGATATAATCTTCTCGGCCTCCTTCTTCGCTGTTGGTAGGTGGTTATTTTGCCCATCCAGGAAGTTGGTATATAGCTCTTGGCTTTGCGTCTTCTGTTTTTCAGACATCCCATCTGGGTAAAATTCCACCAGGGTATCTGGCCACCCCTGCGCATCCTGAAGTACCACGTCCTCCTCCTCCTCCTCTTCCGCCTCCTCCGTCTCCTCTTCTTCAATTAAATCGCTCTCCCCCACACTATTTTGAACATCCTCGTCTGTTTCAGCAGTGTCATCTCCTTCTTCAGAACAGTTTGGCGACCAATCTCTGTCATCATCATCATCGGTGCAATGAGTTAGTGGCCGCATCCTCCTCCACCAAAAAATAGGTGGAATCTAGTTCTTGGTCGTTTGTTCTTATGACCCCCCTTTTGCCCGTGCCCGAAATTCGAGTTCCACTTTCGCCTCATTGGGAGGGAATGTCTTCAATTCTGACAATTCTTTCTTATATATTTTACAAATTCTCCGCAAACACGAGGGTGATATATCACACGCCCATGCAATTTTTGCCGGCTTTAAGCTTTCTACTAACACAGATATAGCAGCTGCTGCAGCAGAATTAGGGGGGCCTGAATTGAGCAACTCGGTATATAGTTTCTCACTCATGTTCTCTATTGCGCAGATCAAGGGAAAGCCGGTTATACCAAGTTTGTAACAAACGCGCGCGATGAGATTTCTAGGCCTCACTTCAGTGTTGCCAACTGAACAAAACTTAGAAAGTTGAGATAAAGGTAAGTCGCACATTTTTGCTATTTCAACCAAACTTCGTCCCACATTTTGATTCTTACAAGCTTCATAAATACAATACCCAGCATATGCATCTGTATTATTCCCAGTATAATATCGATTTTTGAAGAACAAATATTCTGCTTGAGTTTCTATAGATTTCATGATATGGTTGTTTGCGCAAATATTTTGTATAAATTCACACCGTCGGTCTATAAGGTTATCATATTCATGAGTATGTAAATAGCGCTCAAGTTTTCCACATGTTTCACACACTTGATCACCCGTTCGGGAATCGATCAGTTTATACCCACTACAGCAACTCATGTTTTTTCATTATAGGTAGAGATAAGAGTTGAAAGCTGGTTTAGATCCAATAAACTTTTTGTACCCACAGAACATACAACGTTATTTGGCGACCATATAATTGTCCCAAAATGTGTTTTTATGAACATATTTGGAAAAAGTTCACGATTATATTTAATGGATATAACAGTTTCACAAATCTTTTCTAATTTTATCTTCTTATTTAAATCAATTTTTTTCTTGGGAATTAAATTATATGATGCAGAAATATTATCAATTATATATGGTTCGAAAATATCTGTATTTTCTTCGATATCTAAGGCGAAATATAATGCTTGTAATGCTGTCGTAATCGCACTATAGCCACCCACTCCTGTAATGTTAATATATCCGGAAAAAAAGCAATTATACACAAATCTTCCCACTCGTAAAACGCAAAAACTGGATAGTGTTTTTTTCTTAAATTCAGATTTCCTTATTTGAGCAGAATAAAGTAGTTGATATGCACCTTTAATACGAAGATGGAACTTAATATTTTGGATCTCCATTATTCGCCAGAAGATAGGTCTTTCACTCAAAGCTTTTAAAAACGTACTAAAACTATTTAAGCTTTACTAGGTATTTAATTAGTAATATAGATATACAACATGATTCATTCCATTCATCGCGGGCAATACCTTCAACGAGGCCGAGGTTTAGGGGGTATATTTTCCTCCATATTCCGGGTCTTAAAGCCTATCTTTTCGAAATCCTTAAGTATTGGACGTAAAGCATTATCAGACCCGACAGTGAAACAAGCTGTTGGATCGTTGAAAAAATCATCAATTCGTGCGGGTACACGTGCAATCAATAAAGAAATAAATAAAATCGCACCAGTTAAACTTGTACCCAAAAAAAGTGTGCCCCCACCAAAAGCAGCAGTAGCTAAGAAACGATCGAGTAAAATAGGGAATAATAGTATTAAGAAAAATAAGAAAGTACGAACTGGAGCAAATGTATTCAACGATTTCTAATGTAAGGGGCGGACAATATATACTACTACACAAACAAAAGTTGTTTACATTTCGCAACCAATTTCAGCGTCGGCTCGTACATCAAAACTAGACAGCCTGTGAAGAAAAGGAATTAGGTTTAGGATAAAAAGAAAAATGGTGGGAAAAGGAAAAAGGGGGAAAAAGGGGGAAAAGGGGGAAACCGATTATATCTTTAGGCCTGAATAACTATTTGCCGTCTACTTCATTATGGGGGCACACAATGGGTTGGAAAATAGATGAGACGTCTGGAATTTTCGGCTACAACATTAACAAAGCACACAATAGAGGATAATGGATGCGTGCCACGTTTGCAAAAACTGTGTCTAGGCCTATACACGCAAAAGGAGCAAAAAGGGAATATTTGGCATGCAATCCATCTAAATCCGCGTCTACTAAATTTAGGCTTCCGCCATTGTTAATAGGGTTTCGTCTAGACTGTTAAGTGTACAAAAACTTTCTCTCACACAGATTAACTATTGTACTGCGCCATTTTTGCAAAAAGGGAAAAATGGAGAACATCAATCAAACGTGGGATAATGTTAAGAACCCCTCAGCTTTCGCAGGTGCGAGTATAATTAACAAAAATACACCCGCACTTAAAAAAGAAGCTTTACTAAATAAACATCTTCCTTCCATTCCTACGTATCAAAAATTTCGCACAAAAAAACGGCCGAAAATATATAATCCTTATTTTGTATATAATAAACGGAAAGTGATTCAATCAGATTTATTACATATGTTGCACCCTCCAGCGATGCTAAAAGATAATAATGGATTTGCTTATGTTCTCGTGGTTCAAGACATTTTTTCCCGCAAAATATGGACAGCTCCATTAAAGGATAAAAAGGCAACAAGCATGGTTCCAGAATTAGAAAAAGTTTTGAAACAGATGCGCCCATTTCCAAAGGGGGCGAGATTAGTTATTGATCGAGGAACAGAATATCTAAATACTCGAGTGAAATCGCTTCTTAAAAAAGATAATATTGATATTTCTCATCCTTCAGACGGGCACGCAGCTCACGTAGAACGAGCTATATTATCATTGCAGCGAATTATATATCAATATATCGAGTCGCGCGGAGGAAAAAATCTTAATTGGACAAACGTTTTACAAGATGCAACCAATATTATGAATAACCGTTACCACCGGATAATTCGTATGAGTCCAAATAAAGCAGAAAAGAAAGATAATAAAAACACTGTTAATGAGGCGATGAGTCTCTATAGACAGAAAGCTTTTAATAAAAAGAGGAAACAAAAGAAACAACGACTGAGATTTAAGGAAAGTGATTTCGTTCGAATACAAAGATGGAAGAATAAGTTTGCACGAGGTTATTCCCAAAATTTTACAACGGAAGTATTTGTAATTGAAAAAGTATTAAAACATTTACCTATTACAATGTATACTGTAAAAGATCTTGAAGAAAACACTGTTGTCGGCAATTTTTATGCTGAAGAACTCTCCTTAGTAAAAGGTAACGTTTTTTTAGTAGAAAAAATAGTAAAGAAAAAAAAAATTCGAAATATTAATTGGGTTTTAGTAAAATGGGAAGGCTTTCCCCCCAGTTATAATACATGGGAAAAGGAAAAAGACATTATTTAAGAATTTTATCTTATACCATAGATATAGAAATCAAGATGTTTGAAGAGCAGGACGAATTTACTATTACACTACTATCTAATGCTAGTTATGATATTTATCCGGACAACAATGTTTTCAATTTTAGTACAGTCTTAGCTAAACCTCTTCGTTTTGAATCTAATGATGATTGGCGCGTTTGTTTACAATCAATCTCTCTAACTAACATCTCTGATGATCCTGAATTTGATAAGGAACGAATTAGTATTGTTAAAAAAACCAGGGCCTTCAAAGCAGCATTGAAGAAAGCAAAAAAAGCGGCCAAAACTGGTAATATCAGTCAAAACTTTGAAGCTCTAAAAATTATTTACGCGCAATCAAAGGACGTGTTACGCGCTCGTGTAAAATTATTTAACCGAACAAACACTGTATTTATCAACTGTGACGAAATTAATCCTGTTTTTGAAGACGATCGCCACCTCTCTTCTTTTGTAATACCACCACTTCTTAAAAAAGAAGGAGAGTTTATGTTCTATGAACCAACTACGGAAGAATATTTTAATCTAAATTCCCCTATTATTGAAAAAATCACGATTAAAATATTAAATCCAGACGGACTCAAAATATATAGAACAGTTGCACAACCTACTGTTGTAGTACTCAAATTTAAAAAAATGAAGTGTGTACGCAAATCTTATACAATTAATGTTACCAATAAAGACCAAGATCCCGCCGATTTCACAACCAAATTCCCGTATTTACCAATACCTGAAGGCAGTACCAACCCATGGGAAGTTGCTGTTACACGCGTCAATCTAGTGTCGTGCTTCAGAAAATTTCCACCCGGAAAGTTCCCAATAACGATTGTAAAAAATGCGGATGATTTTGGTCCAAACTTTTCGGCCGCTACATGGGAAACATATATTGCAGACAAACCGAAAGCTACTGCTTATTTCGAATACGAAGAAGCGCCAACAAACGAGATTATCACAGCTGTAGTACGGGAAGCATTTGAAACAGCTTGCGATTATCTGCAAATAAAAGGGACTTTTGAGAAATATAATAAAGCGTTTTTTTTTTAAATAAATGACGGTG
>JALZUG010000060.1 GCA_023301685.1 Rickettsiaceae bacterium | reverse complement strand
CTGAAAATTAATTTTCAGTACACAGCACCTGTGATAAGGAAGTAATCTATCAGCTTCTCTACAATATAACTTGCTAAAAGCAATAGATAATAGCGTGCTGCTTACCACAATATGGATTTGCTGATTATAGAGAGGAAATAACGTGATGATCTACAACTTATCTCATCACCCACGAGACCAAATGATGCATAAATCTACAGGTTTAATATTTTTTACACTACTTATTTATAATAAACTAATTGTCTGTAGACTCTTCTATGCATAGCCTTTGCTCAAAGGATCCTCGCCCAGCATTTTTTTACACCTTACCTCATCAAGTTTTTTAACATCATGGCCAATGTCTTTTGCTAATGCATAGATAACTTCAATGATATCTGCCAATTCCTCAATATTTGTTTCTGTAAGGAACTCATCGTCTTCCTTAACCAACTTTTTAATCTCTAAATAATACCTAGTCTCATCAAGCACTCGTACATTACAACGCCGTCCAGTTTTCTCAATGATTTTAGGAATTTGATCATATACTAACTTTGCATATTTACCTCTGCAAATAATACCTTTGGTAGCCTTAATAGTGTGGTACAAATATATTATACCACTGAATTATTATATATTCGCTTACGATGACATGAATTTAGTCGCCTGCAAGAAGCAATGTAAAGTGGCTATCTATCTGCTAATATTCCACAATCTAATATGTTGAAACGCTGAATCGTCATACTTTTGCCTATGATAGGCAATTATGTTATTACGATTCTAATTTTTCCACCCTATCCTTCAAGGCTTTATTCATTTTCTCGAACCCAATTTCTGTTGCTTTCAACATTGATTTCATGAAAGGTATTAGAATACCTGAGAATTCCTCTTTATGGACAAAGACAACATTATTTCTATTTTCTTCAATCTCAAAAATATGAGTCCCTGTAAATAGACCTGGAATAGGCAAACTACCTTTCCAACTAAAATGCTTATTCTTTTCAACCTTTTGCACAATAGGTGTAAAAACCATCGATTTTTTAGCACCCTCTGGTAATACTTCAATTTTTAATCTTTCAGATTCTATAGGAGCCCCTGAAATAGATTTCATGAATGGATTCCACTGATTATAAGATCCAAAATCCATTAGTTCTTGCCAGACCTTTTCTATATTAGATTCAATAACGATCCTTGTAGCAATTTTATGTTTTAAAGCCATCTATTTTTTCCTAAAAATTATTGCATCAGACACTGGACGAACAACTTTCTGACCTGCTGCTTCATCATCATCTCCAATAGACTGATTTATATATTCACCATTGACGTATAATGTACTGGAACCTCCTCCATCTAAGTTAATGGCAGACACACAATTTTGTTTCAACATAAACTCAGCTAGTTCCTTTGTAGTTAACCCTATAGATGTGCCATCTGAATGTAGGTCATCTTGCAGGATTGTTTTTAGATCCGACAAAGTAGCCTTTGCAACAGAAATATTCTTTTTCTCCATAATTTTTCTAACTTCAAAAACAGATACGTCAGCAATATTTCTTTTATATACATGCTCAGCAACAGCAATCACAACCTTTCCATCTTTTCTAACTCCTATTGCAGTCCTAGAATGTTTATGTTTATTTGACAAACCATCTCTTATTTTACCATCCAAGATCAGTGCTGGAATTCCCATGATAGTAAAACTATCTGACTTAATGAGGTATTCTGGTACCCACTCAAAGTCTACTTTGCTTCCAACTCGTATGTGACTAATATCAATATTCTTAGGAAAAGAAATTGCATGCCCTTGATATGGAATTCTAATATTTCCATGCTGAGCAATTTCTATTATTTTATTATTTTTATCTATAGCAATTTCGTTACGGTCACCATAGCTACTTAGTGTTGTTCTTCCCCAATTACTATTGTAATAATAAAATCTAGTACCACTTGCAAATCTGTTAAATCTTGATACTTCATGATTTCGTCCAGCAATTGAAATCACCATAGATGGAGAAATCATTTCAACTGAATATTTATCACCGTTTTTTACAAAACAACCATGCTTTGTTGTGCGTAGACCATAGATCTGCCCATTACTTGCTAAAGTGCCAGTTGGTCTACCATCTTGATTATCACCTATCTCAAAAAAACCTGCATTAATTGCAATATCAGCATTTTCTCTTTTTGCAATATCACCAACTTTTTCACGACCAAAGACCTGATTATGCGCTGAAACTAAAGAAGCTTCATATTCACTAGGATCAATAATCAGCAAATGAATCACGTGACCATTTTGTTCAACTTTCCTATAATGATGTTCTGCAAATGAAACCATTGAATAACACGCAACTAGTATTGCAATAACAACTCTATAAGTCATAAAATCTATTTTTTATATTCTCTAGAAAGTTCAACATAATTTTCTACATTACCTCGCATAAACTCTAATTCATCATCAGTAACATTTCTAACAAATTTTGCTGGGCTACCAACCCACAATTCTTTTTTTCTAACCACTTTACCAGGAGGAACTAAACTGCCAGCTCCAACAAAGCCATATTCTTCAATAATCGCTTTATCCATTAAGGTCGCCTGCATACCAATAAATGCGTTATCTTCAATTGTGCAAGCATGAATTAAAGCCATGTGCCCAATTGTAATGTTACTTCCAATATTTGTAGGACCATCAAATCTTGATGTATGAACAACACTACAATCTTGTATATTCGTATTTTCTCCAATTGTAATTGGAGAAACATCACCACGAATTACTGTATTGAACCATATATTTGCATTCTCGGCAATAGTTACATCAGCAGCTATAACTGCTCCTTCTGCAATATAAGCATTCTCATGAATCTTAGGTTTCAAATTTTTAAATTTTATAATTTTATGATCCATTTAACTCACCGCTATCCATATTATATCTCGATCTTAGATCATCATACTCACCCGTAGCTTTTAATGATGCAAGCCCTTCAGTGAAGTACTTGATATATCTCTTTACGTTAGGTAATTTTTTTGAAAATGCTATATATACTGGTAACTTTGTTTTTCCTACATGGCCTGCATTTCTAATGTATGGATCTAGACCATTTTCTGTAATATAATGTTTTACAACTCTACTATCTTCTAGATAAACATCGCTCTCACCATCTATTAAATCTGCAATTGACTCAATTACTGCATTCTTACCCTCCTGAACAGAAAATGCACCTGGATTGATTGGATAATTAATTCCTACATAATGATTGATCGCTTCATCAACGACATAATCTAGTATAATTCCAACCTTTTTACCACGTAAAGAACTTAGACCATCATATACCCATTCTGTATCATTTCTAGTAAATGCATCAGTCATACTATGCTCAAGTGGCAATCTAGTTATTACTAAGTTTCTTCCCTTAACACTACTAATACCTACTATTCCGTCTATTTCTCCTTTTTCTGCTAGATCAATTGCATCACTCCAAGGCATCATACGATATTCAACATCAATTCGATATATATATAATGCTCTTCTTATAAGCTCAATTAAATATCCTGGATGTTTACTGTCTGGCAAGCAATTATATGGACACCAATAATCTCCAGCTAAAATCAAAGTTCTTCTTTCAGAATGCTCTTCTTTTTTAACTTTATCAACATTGTCAGCATATGCAAAACAGGTAAAAAATATTACGAAGATAATGGAAATTAATTTTATTGTTTTCATAGCTAATTTCAAATAATATCTAAAAAATTAATTATAAGCCAATTTTAGGTTCAGATATACATGAATTTCAAAGATCGTGGAATAATATTATCAAAGTCTCCTCTAAAAGAAAAAAGTTCTATTGTAACTATATTCACAGAAAATCATGGAATTTACTCCGGAGTTCTAAAACAATACAATAAAAAATCTGGTGATAA
Organism: Rickettsiaceae bacterium; assembly: GCA_023301685.1. Taxonomy (GTDB): domain Bacteria; phylum Pseudomonadota; class Alphaproteobacteria; order Rickettsiales; family Rickettsiaceae; genus Megaera_A. The sequence continues at coordinate 702 of JALZUG010000060.1, read as the reverse complement.
TTTAGTTGAAGGTAACCTAGTTGATTTTTTTTGGAACGCAAGGCTACATGAACATCTAGGATCTGCAAAAGCTGAACTCGTAAAATCCTATAATGCATATTTAATGATAGATAAGACTAAACTTTATGCTTTTAATTCAATTGTTAGTATTCTAAAAGCTTCTTTTTGTGAAAGAGAACCACATAATAATCTTTTCCCTAAGCTAATTCTGTTTATGGAGAAATTAAAAGAAGGCTTTGCATTTGACGAATACATAAAATTTGAACTAGAAATATTAAAAGAATCTGGCTATCAACTTCAACTAAATTCCTGTGCAGCAACTGGTAGTGACAAGGACTTAATCTATGTATCACCAAAATCTGGACAAGCTGTTTCAAGAAATGCGGGTATGCCTTATGCTGACAAGCTACTTACTCTGCCACAGTTCTTGATCAATAACGGAACTATAGATTTTAATTCTATAAATGATGCATTTAAGCTAACATCTTACTTTTTTGAAAGATATATTCTTGCCAATAAACCAAACCCACCAGCTAGAACTAGCTTTATTGAATTAATGCAATCTATGTCTTAGACACTATTGGATAAAATAAAACATTCTTATTAGCTAATAGTGTCTAACTAACGCGTGCTTCTTTTTACCTGCTGAGAGCTTTATAACCCCGTCTACAAGATAGTGATGATCTATAATCATATTTTCAT
>JALZUG010000059.1 GCA_023301685.1 Rickettsiaceae bacterium | reverse complement strand
TATATGCTAGGAAATAGTGGATTGCCGCGCTGGCGCTCGCAATGACTAGTCTATTCTATGATATTTCCGTCATTGAGAGGAGTGAAAACGACGCGGCAAGTCTATTAGGCTGATCTTAAAGTTTATATACTAGGAAACAGTGGATTGCCTCGCTGGTGCACAGATAATAAAACTATTTTATAGCTCCCAACTTATCTAAATCTAGCTCTAAATAGACTTCTCTTATATAGAATGCACGTGCTTCTTTGTAACTATTTCTTTAGTTTTTTGCTCAAGATCTTCTGGAATTTTTCGATCTAAAGTTGGTCTTGGCAAATCTTCATTTTTTATTACTTTTGCTGCTTTTTTTTCTTGTTCTTGTTCAGTAGGGCATTTGTAAGAAGCCATTTCTTTTTTTGTATCATTGAGCATAGCTTTAATCTGATTTAGCTCTTCTCTGAGTTCAAGATTTTGTGCATGAGTTTTTGGATCAATGCGATTGTTTGCTTCAGTTACAGAAGGATATGATTGTTTTTTCTTTTTGCTCCACCACCAAGATGATTTATTTTTTTGCTTCCTTTTTCGTTCAGCATCAGCATCAATCATCTCTTTATACATTTCAATATTTTCTTGAGATGGATCCTGGTCTTCATATAGTTCATCCCTATCTTCGTCCATGTCCTCATCTAGATTGTTAGTCAAGATATTTTTCTTAGCCTGCGAAATATATTTTTTGTTATATAAAGGTGCTCTCTTGCCTCCTTGGAAACCACTCATGTCAAACAACTTATTATTTGCTGATCTTTTTAAGTAGCCTTCAGGTCCTGTAACACAGGCGCTTAGTATAGAAGTAAGTATCGTTAGTGTTATTGCTTTTTTTAGCATATCTTTAATTTAAAATAATTAATCGAAAAATTTATAAATTCATACTGATATACTAATTATTGTCATACAATAGTTTGACTTGCAACCTAGAATATCAACTAAACTATTATAACTACTCAATTATTTTTAGAACTGTGTCAGCTAAATATTTTGTACCAGTAGTTTTTCTTTTTATAAGGTTTTGTGACGCTTGTTTTATTAAGTTACGATTCGTAATTAATTCATGAAGTTTTTTAGCCAAACTATCTGGCGTAATATCTTTTTGGCTGTAGCACCAGCTGGCATTGTCATCGACAAGCGCCATAGCATTAAATGTTTGATGATCTTCCATTGCATATGGGAATGGAATAAAGATAGCCGGTAGGCCTATAGTAGTTAATTCTGCTATAGTGCTAGCTCCAGAACGAGCTATTACTAGATCGGTTTCGTTGTAAATATCATTTATATTATGGAAGAAGCTCTGCAATTTACATTCTATTCCTAGTTTATTATATGTTGCCAAAATTTGTGGTTTATTCTCATCAGAAACCTGTTGAGTAATTCTAATTTGCACTTCAGGTTTTAGTTTTTTAAGAGCTTCAATGGTTTGGGGAATGATTTTAGAGAATACAAGCGCTCCTTGACTTCCTCCAACAACAAATAGATTAAAGATTTTAGAGTCAAATGATTTTTTTTTAGGTAGGTTTTTTATTGATTCTCTAATTATGTCACCTGTATGGATAATTTTATTTTTATTTTCAGAAGAGATGTTGCTAGTTTCCTTATATGAAAGCGCAATATATTTGGCGTGTTTTGCAAAAATTCTATTACTTTTACCTAAAAAGCAATTTTGTTCTTGAATTATTATAGTAATTCTTAAAAAGCTTGCAGCTAGCATAGCTGGAAAGCTAGGATATCCTCCAAATCCAACTACTATTGAAGGCTTAATCTTTAAGAACAAGATAATAGTTTTCAAACATGATATAACTAATTGATAAGCAGATTTTATTTTATTAAATAAACCAGACATTTTAATATGGAGATTTGCAATATGAGGTATAATAGGCATCTCTTTAGTAATATATTTTTTACATCTACGATCCGTAATTAGATGTATATCATGTTTAGATTTTGCTAATTCTTCAGCTAATGCAATTGCTGGGAAAAAATGCCCACCAGTTCCACCTGCTGCCAAAATAATAGTTTTTTTATTGCTCATAAATACTTAAATATCAATATTATTTACCTTGTATTTAACAAGAGAAGTTTGTCTTTTTGTAAGTCCAAGTAACATCCCAATTGCAAGACTGATTGCAATTGTTGATGACCCACCATAGCTTATGAAAGGAAGTGTCATTCCTTTTGTTGGTAGTAAATTTAGTGTTACTCCCATGTTAATTGTAGCTTGCAGTCCAAATTGGGTGATAATACCAACGGCAGCTAACTGGACAAATTTATCGTCTTCACTGTTTAATCTAATCAGAGTTTTTAATACAATAAATGCAAATACAGCTATTAACATTATACAGATAATGGCACCAAATTCTTCTCCAGCGACTGCAAATATAAAATCAGTATGTGAATCAGGTAAGTGTTGTTTAATAGACCCTTCACCAGGCCCCATGCCATATAACCCACCATGTTCAAATGCTAGTATAGATTTTGTTACTTGATAATTTTCATTAGCTGCAGGGTCTAAGAAGTTATTAATTCTTGTTGCAACGTGAGGAAGCAGTATATATGCAGATATAACGCCAAATAATCCCACGATTCCTGAAACAAAAATCCATACAGCCGGAAGGCCTCCAACAAATAATTGTACAGCAAATACCGCAGTAGTTAGGACTAACATACCAAAATCAGGTTGAGTAATCAAAAGGGCTGCAACAATTAAATAAAGTGCTGCGCAAACTCTAAAGCTTGGAAAATCTTCTTGATATCTTAAGGATAGTATCCACCCAGTTACTACAGCGAAACAAGGCTTCATAAATTCTGATGGTTGATAAGAAAATCCTGCAACTCTCATCCATCTCACTGCCCCTTTGACTTCATAACCATAGAATTTTACCAACATTAGAGAGATAATGCTTACTATAAAACCACCAATGCCAATTCTCTTAACCCACTTTTTCTCAACAGATGATAACGCAATCACTATGACTGATGCTATAAGGAGGAAAATCATTTGCCTAGAAGAAAAATGATGCTCTGATAAACCAATTTTTTCAGCTACAGCTGAGCTTGTAGTTGTCACTAGCATCATACTAAAGCCAATAAGTATTGAAAGGGCGATCATAGTTTGTTGATCAACACCTCTCCACCATCTCAAAAATATATTGTTTTTATTGTAATTCTTCATTGCATAAATCAATAAATTTGTTTCCCCGTTCTTCAAAATTTCTAAATTGATCGAAAGATGCACAAGCCGGTGCTAAAACTATATAGGCATGCTCTTTAGCATTTTTTGCATCAATATTAGCTTTAGAAAATGCTTCTTGCATTGTATCAAATACTTCAAAATCAACTTTGTCCTTAAGATACCCTGAAAATAATAAACTACTTTCTCCAAAGAGATATGCTTTTTTTACATTTGATAGGGATTTTTCTAAAGGGTCTAGGCTTTCTTCTTTAAAAATACCACCAGCGAGCCAAAATATATTTTGCATAGAGGTAAGAGATCCAGCGGCCGAACTTGCATTAGTTGCTTTACTGTCATTATAGTAAGTTACATTATTTTTTGATCCTAAATTCTGCATTCTGTGTTTCAGACCTTGAAAACTAGGTAACTGATCAATTATATCATTTGGCTTTAGTCCAAGTGATCTACACACAGCATAAGTTGTTGCAATATTTTGTTTATTATGTTTGCCTGTAAGATTTTGTAATTCTGGTATTTTGTATGAGTCGGCATCATAAAAATTATCGTGCAGTAAGCTATTTAAGAAGCTAATAGTATTTTTCTTTTTACTTGTACTTATAGCAATTATATTTTTTTCACCACTATGAGCTAGAGTATCGTATATTTCTTTGGATGCATCAGTATCAATTCCTATTATTTTTATTCCATCTCCTCTAAGTGCTCGCATTTTTGCTTTACAATACTCATCAAATGTACCATGTCTATCTAGATGATCTGGTGTGATATTCAGTAATACTGATATCGTAGGGTTAAAGAATGAAATTAAATCAAGTTGAAATGATGATAGCTCAAGCACATAACCAGTTTTATTTTTAGGAAGAGATAGAACTGGCATACCGATATTTCCTCCAATCGGAAAATCATAACCACAATTATTAAGTATATGTCCTATAAGAGCAGTAGTTGTACTCTTGCCATTTGTACCTGTTATTGCAATAATTTTTGAATGAAGGTTGTGATGTAAAAATAGCTCAATATCAGAGGATATCAATATATTATACTGCTTAGCTAATAAAAATATTTGATGATTATTTGGCACTCCAGGGCTAATAAAAACTGTATCAATAGATTTCCATCTTTCATTTGATAGGTCAAATAGAGTTTTTTGATCTTGAAAATTTGTTCTATTCTTTTCTGAGTCATCCCAGCAAATTATTTCGTTTGTGTGATGTACAATGTCAGAATAGATAGATACGCCAGTAATCCCCAGTCCAAATATACCAATTTTTTTGTTTTTTAAGCTATACATGTTTTATTTCCAAAGCATTTTTAATCAACTTTACTTCCTGTTTGCTGTGCAAGCGAACTTGAAATAAATTTTTCAAGATCTCCATCTAAAACTCTGCTAGAATTACTCGTTTCATAATTTGTACGTAAGTCTTTTACCATTTGATATGGTTGTAGTACATAAGACCTAATCTGATGCCCCCAGCCATTATCTGTTTTTTTGGCATTTTCTTTGTTAGCTTCTTCATTCTTTTTTTGTAGCTCTAACTCAAATAGTCGGGCTTTCAACATTTGCATAGCTTCTGCTTTATTTCTGTGCTGAGATCTATCATTTTGGCATTGCACAACAATATTTGTTGGTATATGAGTGATACGGACTGCTGAGTCTGTGGTATTAACATGCTGACCTCCAGCACCAGATGCTCGATATGTATCTATTCTAAGATCCTTATCTTCAACAACAATATCAATATTTTCATCAACTTCTGGATATACCCAACAAGATGCAAAGCTTGTCATTCTTTTACCAGCAGCATTAAAGGGAGAAATACGGACTAATCTATGAACGCCTGATTCAGTTTTTAGCCACCCGTAGGGCATATCACCCTTGAACTTAATACAGCAAGACTTTATTCCAGCTTCTTCTCCAGTAATTATATTAATAATTTCTGTTTTAAAACCCATTCGTTCGCCAAATCTTAAATACATACGCATCATCATTGATGCCCAATCATGGCTTTCTGTTCCACCAGCACCCGCATTAATCTCTAGAAAGCAATTATTTGTATCAGCTTCACCTGAGAAAAGACATTGGGTTTCAAGTTTTTCAGAAGTAGATGAGATATTATTTAGATCTATTTCAATTTGCTTTAACATCTCTGCATCATTTTCTTCCTCAGCAATTTTAGCAAGTTCTATTGCTTCTGCTAATCCATCGTTTACATAATCAAAGCTTGCTAGTTGTTTTTCTAGTATGCTTTTTTCTTTTAACGTATTGCTTGCAACCTGTTGATCGTTCCAGAAATCTGGCTTAAGAGTAAGTTTTTCTAGTTCTTGAAAGCGTTTTTTAGTTGCTTGTGGGTCAAAGAGACCTCCTAATCAAGCTAAGGGATAACTCAATTTTGTTTTTTAAGTTTTCTAGTTCTGCACGCATTTTTTCTACCTTATAATGATAATTTGCTATATACTGCTAGTGGATTTAAATGAACTTATGACAAAAGCTTAGTAAGTCAGGCCTAAAATTAAGGTGAGCTTCGAGCAATGTCTTGATTCAAAATAGATTCACTATACCCCTTATTTCAAGTAATTTGTAGCAATTTTTTATATTTAGAATGACAGACAAGAAATTTATCAGAAATTTTTCTATAGTAGCCCATATTGATCACGGAAAATCCACTCTAGCTGATCGCTTAATAGAGTATTGTGGAGGGTTGCAAAAAAGAGAAATGAGTCAGCAGGTGCTTGATTCTATGGATATTGAGCGTGAACGTGGTATCACAATCAAAGCTCAAACAGTAAGGCTTGAATACAAAGCAAAAGATGGGAATACATATCAGCTTAATCTAATGGATACGCCAGGTCATGTTGATTTTTCTTACGAAGTTAGTAGATCTCTTGCTGCATGTGAAGGCTCCTTATTAGTTGTCGATGCAAGTCAGGGAGTTGAAGCTCAAACGCTTGCAAATGTTTATCAAGCGATTGAAAATAATCATGATATAGTTCCGGTTTTAAACAAAATAGATCTTCCTGCTGCAGAGCCAGAAATGATCAGGCAGCAGATTGAGGATGTTATAGGAATTGATTCAAGTGATGCGCTACTAGTTTCAGCAAAAACGGGAATTGGCATTGAAGATGTTTTAGAAGCGGTAGTAAATAGATTACCGGCTCCTAAGAATGAATATATAGAAGAGGAACACACTAATGCATTAAAAGCACTTCTAGTTGATAGTTGGTATGACCAATATTTAGGTGTTGTTATCTTAGTTCGTGTTTTTCAAGGAAGCCTTAAAAAAGGTATGAAAGTAAAAATGTTATCTACTGATAAAGTGTATCATATTGATAATGTTGGTTACTTTACTCCTAAAAAAGAGATGTGTAATTCTCTAGATGAAGGAATGATTGGGTTTATTACAGCGTCTATTAAGCAAGTATCTGATTGCAAAGTTGGTGATACAATTATTGAGGATAGTAAAAAGAAAATAGAAATGCTTCCTGGGTTTAAACCAAACTTACCTGTGGTGTTTTGTGGGTTATATCCATCTGATGCATCAGAATTTGAGAATTTAAAAGACTCGCTAGAAAAACTTCATTTAAATGATGCAAGTTTAGAATTTGAAACAGAAAGTTCAAGCGCTTTGGGTTTTGGTTTTAGATGTGGTTTTTTAGGGTTGTTACATCTTGAAATAGTTCAAGAAAGGCTTGACCGCGAATTTAATTTAGACTTAATTACAACGGCTCCAAGTGTTATATATAAGATTAATGTAAGGGGTGGGGAGCAGCTAGAAGTTCATAATCCAGCAGATTTTCCTGAAGTTCAAACGATTGATTCGATGCTCGAACCTTGGATTAAGGCAACAATTATGGTTCCTGAAGAATATTTGGGTTCTGTTCTTGCTCTGTGTACTGATAAACGCGGTATACAGGTTGATATGAAATATGTTTCAGGTAGAATCATGCTTATCTACAGGCTTCCACTAAATGAAATAGTTTTTGATTTTTATGATCGTCTAAAAAGTTGTACCAAAGGTTATGCAAGTTTTGATTGGGAAATGGATGGCTATGAAGAGAGTAATTTAGTTAAGCTTAGTATCCTGGTAAATTCTGAACCTGTTGACGCACTCTCTACTATTGTACATAAATCACGTGCGGAGTTTCGTGGAAGAGAGCTTTGCAAAAGGCTAAAAGATTTAATACCAAGACAATTATTCCAGATTGCTGTCCAAGCAGCTATAGGAGGAAAAATTATCGCTAGAGAAAATGTCAGGGCAATGCGTAAAGATGTTCTTGCAAAATGCTATGGCGGTGATGTATCAAGAAAACGTAAGCTACTAGAAAAACAGAAAGCTGGTAAAAAAAGAATGCGTAATGTTGGTAATGTAGAAATTCCACAATCTGCATTTATTGCTGCTCTTAAGGTTGGTGATGATTAAATTTGATAAGAAAACAGACAAAATAGCTTTTATTGCACCAGCTTCTGGTTGTAGCAGTAAGTCTGGCAAGTTAAGTATCAAAAAGAGTGAAAAGAGATTATTAGATACAATAAAACTATACAAAGATAATGGTTTTAATTGTATTTATGATGAAGCGATTTTTTTAAAGAGTAAATTAGAATATTTTGCTGCTCCAAGAGAAAAGAGATTAGAGCAGTTAAGAGGGGCTATTTTAGATCCGGAAGTAAAAATTATTGCAGCATTTCGTGGTGGATATGGCTCAACGGAAATTGTTTTTGACTGTTTGGACATTAAGCCTACAGCGCCTAAAACGTTAATTGGATTTAGTGACATAACAGCCTTACATTTTCTTTTTAATCAAAAATATAAATTACCTACTATTCATGGTGCAATGGGTATCGATCATATGCATATGATTGAAGAGATTATAAGTGTTCTTGGTGGAAAAGAAATGAATTTTAATCTTAATGCTATAAATGATTCATCTAAGTCTTATGGTAAGTTAAGTGGAGAAGTAGTCGGGGGTAATCTTTCATTAATTTGTAATATGATCGGTACAGATTTACATCCAGATTTAAAGGATAAGATTGTTTTTGTTGAAGACGTAAATGAAAAAGGTTATCACGTTCATAGATTTCTTATGCATATGAAAAACGCAGGACTTTTTAAAGGAGTTAGAGCTATGGTATTTGGAGATTTTTCAAATTCTGATGATCGCGTTCAAGAGACAATGCAAGAATTCTCAAACTCACATATAAAAGATATTCCGGCATTTATGACGTCTGGGATTGGTCATGGTAGAATTAATTATCCTGTAGTTATTGGTAGCTCTGGTGTAATTGACAAAAAAACACTCAAGATAATTTCTCCATTTAAATTGGTGTAATTTATAGTATGAAAATTAGAATCGGTACAAGAAAAAGCAAACTCGCTCTTATTCAAACTGAAATGGTTCTTTCTGAGCTTAAAAAGAACTTCTCTAAATTAGAATATGAGATAGTTCCTATTGTTACTACTGGCGATAAAATTACAAATAAAAATCTTTATGATATAGGTGGAAAAGCTTTATTTTTAAAAGAATTAGAAGAGCATCTGATAGATAAACAAATAGATCTTGCAGTGCACTCGCTTAAAGATGTTCCAGGAGTGATTTCTGATGAGTTAAAAATAGCAGCTGTATTTGAGAGAGAGGATCCAAGAGATTGTTTTGTATCATTTAAATACAAATCTATTAGTGAATTGCCAAAAGGAAGTGTCGTTGGTAGTTCGTCAGTCAGAAGGAAAGTATTAATAGCTAAAGAAAGACCAGATCTTAACCTTGTCCAGTTTCGTGGAAATATAAATACAAGATTACAAAAATTAAAAGACGAAGAGGTTGATGCTACTATCCTTGCTTGTGCGGGTTTAATCCGCGCTGATTTATTTGATTCAGAGTTTTGTTATCCGCTAAAATTTGAAGAAATGTTGCCAGCAGCTGGACAAGGAATTGTCGCTGTGCAAATAAGATCTGATGATAAAAAGATGCAAGAAGTTTGTGAAGCTATAAACCATAAACCTACTTGGTATTTAGCTCAGGCTGAAAGATCATATATGTCATATTTAGATGCTAGTTGTCGAACTCCAATGTCCGCGTATGCTTATTATATCAGAGACGAAATAAAAGCAAACTACATGCTATCTGATATTGATGGAAAAAATATTAGATTTATAAGTAAAGTTTGTGGGGTTAAAGATGTAAATAAAGTTGGTATTGATGCGGCAAAAGAGCTGTTGTGATTCAATTTACGATTTGACTTTTTACTAAAGATGTAAGAAATTTTCAAGATATGTAATTAAACTATACAAAAATAAATAATTATTATAAATTAATAATTATAGGTAAATTCTATATCTTAATTAGGCTTTAATTGCTTTTAGATATTTCTAATTTTATATTCTGGGGAAGGTAGTTGAATATATTACAACTGCGAGGATAAGGGTATGAGAAGGAAGGCTTGGGGGTTTTTAAGAAGAAAAGAGGTGTCAGACCAATTAGACTATGCTGTAAAATCAGCTTGGTATAAGTTTGCACCTGTTGATGGAATATTTAAGTTTGCTTCTGCATTTTGGAACCGGGATCCAAAAGTAAGTAATAGAGTTGAAATTGAGGATTCCTATACTGAAGCTAATGAATATATTGAATTGGTTGACAAATCGATCACTGATAGTGGGCATTTAGATTCGTATTCGAGAAAAGGATATTGGTTACATTCTGATAAAGAAAATTCATATACAAAAACACCACTAAGTTTTCAAGTAAGAAAATATCATACAAGCTCTGTAAATTTTCGAAGATGGAAAGAAGAAGATATTGATGATGAAGGTGATTTAGTTGTATCAGAAGGAGTAAAAGAAGCTAAAGCTTTCAAATTTACTATTGGTAGCAGTGATTTCAGTAAATTGCGCTTTGGTGATGATTATGTAGATAAATCTGAATTCATTGTAGCTTTTAATAATAGTGGACATGAAGTATGCGTAAACACATTTCCAAGAAGATTTCAAAAATCTACTAATGTAAGTACACTTAAGAGTTTTTATAGTATTGAGGTAGATGAAGCAGGAGAGCCGCTTTCGCTTGAAGCAAGAAAAAACCCTGTTTTATTTACCGGTGGTGAAGCGGTGGGGATCGATGGTACTGCAAAGTTTTTTAATCCTCTTAAAGTATCAGCATATCCAGACATAATGCGTATGCAGGGAGCTATACCTGTTATTAGTGCTGATTTTCAAGGTGTATCTGGTGAATCGTATGAAGCAGTTTTTTCTGGAGTAAAAGGAGTGCTACATGACACTTGGAATCAGCACGTGTATCTTTTGAAAAGTACAAAATTAAGAGCTGATGAGTTAGCTTTAGTTGAAAGGTATGTTGATTCAATAGGTTATGAAAATTTAACAGAAAGACAAGTTAAATCAGGTTTGCAATTTTTAAGCAGATTACTCCACTCTCATTTTGGAGTTCCAGCAATAATATTAGTAGATGAATATGATACAGCAATAAATAAAGCCTTTAGAAATCTTAATATAGATTCAGATGATGCACATAAAATCATTGAACTTCATAGAGATATATTTGGCGCTGCTCTTAAAGGTAATAGCAGTCTCTATAAAGGTTTAGTTACAGGGATTTTACGAATAGCTAAAGCTAATATTTTTTCAGGACTTAATAATCCAGGGGAATTTAGTATGAGTGATAAAAAATTTGCAGGTCTTTATGGCTTTACTCGAGAAGATGTGGATGAACTAATGACAAGGTTTAATGTTCCAGTAGAATTAGCTGATGGCTTAAAAGATTGGTATAATGGTTATGATGTTCTTGGAGAATTAATATATAACCCATGGTCTGTAATAAAAGCTTTAGAGACTTTAGATACTTATCGTTATATTAGCGATATGCCTCAAATCCGTGCATTAGTTCTACAAAATTATTGGCAAGAATCAGGTAATTTTGGTTTTGTATCGCCTTTATTCAAACATCAAAGTGTTGAGGGTGCTTTTAGGAAATTATCTGAAGGGGGTAGGATAGAGTTTGACTTAAATAAACAGATTTCAGTTAGTGATTTTCTTGTACTCCGGGAGATGCTAGGTCATTCATCAAGCTATGAGATTACTCCATATGGGCAGGATATATTATTTTCATATTTATTTGCATCTGGATATTTAACGCCAAATGGAAAAGAAGGGTATTACAGAGCACCAAATAAGGAAGCAAGAGATGAATTTACGAAAAGATTACTAACGCATTATAAAAGTACATATAAGCTAGATACCTCTTTTTTTAGAAAGCTTACAGATCAAATGCAATTAGTTTTTGATGCAGAAAAAGATAGTGAATATGCATTAGCGGTTGGAGGTATTAGTGAAGCTTTAAATGACCTTCTAGAAAGATTGCCAAGTTTTGTTAAGTTGGACAGAGATAAAATAGAGCCGGTAGTATCAGAAGATGTTTTACATGCTAATGAAAGTTTAATACAGGGGATAGTATCACATGCATCAATGCAACTTCTTTCGGCGAGTCAATTTGGTACAGAAGTCTATGTAGGCGACGGCAGAACAGATTGTCTAATCATTAACGATAAAAGCAAGAAAGCGATAGTAATTGAGTTTAAATATGAAGGAAATGCTGACAGAGCTGTCGTGCAGATTGATAAAAGAGGTTATTCAAAACCTATTCCAGAAGGTTATGATGTTGTAAATATAGGTTTAAATGTAGACTATGACAAAACAGTTAGTGTTAAACATAAACTATACAGCAGCAGCGACACTCTTGGAATAATGGATTTAGTGGGAAGTGTAACCAGCGCTGGTGAAGTAGAAGAGGTTGTAGTCAGTGGTGATAATGATTCAAGTGGTATTGATAGTACGTAATAGAATGTCAAAGTTAAAGAGTCCTTTTATGCTAGGTCTTATCCCATGGCTAAGTTCGTTTTGAAAGATTCGAAGTGCTAATAGTAAAGAATATACCTAAAGAAATCTGGTGGGCGGTAGAAGATTCGAACTTCCGACCTCTACGATGTCAACGTAGCGCTCTAACCAACTGAGCTAACCGCCCTTAATATGGAGTATTTTGCTTTTTAATCTGTTTTGCGTTACAGAAACAAAATTTTTTAATTCCAATCTTTTAGTACTCGTCTTTTTACAAGTAATTTTCTTGAAATTCAAGAATTTCTTTTGCTAACCATATGAAAATATCATAGAAAGTAATAAAAATTGGAGTTGATTGAGAGCATTAATGAGTTTGGAAGAAAAAGTAAATAATAAAAACCTGGATTTTAAAATTGCGCTAGATGGGCCTTCTGCTTCTGGTAAAGGGCTGATTGGCTCAATGCTTGCAGAAGAATTTGATCTTAAATATGTTCAATCTAGTATTGTATATCGTGGACTAGCTTCTGTTTGTATTGAAGAAGGGATAGACCCAGGTGATATTGAAGCTGTTATAATTACTGCAGAAAATGAAGATATTATATCACGTACAAAAGGAGTGGATCTCAATGTTGAGTTAATAGGAGATGTTGCTTCAAAAATATCTACTATAGGCAGAGTCAGAACAAGCTTAACAAAATATCTTACAAACTTGATGAGTGATACTCCAAGAATAATTATGGAAGGGAGAGATATTGGAACGGTCGTTGCTCCAGATGCTGATGTAAAAATATTTATTTCAGCGGATGTTGAAGTAAGGGCTATGCGCCGATATAAACAGTTGCAATTAGAGGGAAAGGATTGTATACTCGGCGACGTTTTAGATTTACTAAAAGAAAGGGATGCAAGAGACAGCAATAGAAGTGCTGCTCCGCTAAAGGCCGCAGATGATGCGCTTGTAATTGATACAAGTAATTTAGAACCTTCTGAAGTAGTTTTAAAAATAAAAGAATTTATATACAAATAAACCAGCTAAATTATCAATATTTAGTTTTAATGCCAGCGGCTTATTTGTTTGTTAACTTAAGACTTGACTAAATTTGGCATTATTTAGTTTTTTTATATATTTATTATGACCGTAAAAAAAAGATTTATTCCTCAATTAGCAGATGTAACACCAGCAAAAGATGATTTTGCTAAAATGCTTGAGAAGGTTGATACTTCACATGTGAAAGAAGGCTCAGTTGTAAAAGGGCAGGTAGTTGAAACAGGTTCTGAAGTAATTGTTGTTGATGTTGGGCTAAAAAATGAAGGTAGAATTCCAGTAAGTGAATTTCAACTTGTGAAAGATCAAGAGTTGCCAAAAGTAGGTGATATCGTTGACGTGTTTGTTGAAAAAGTTGAAGGTAGAAGAGGAACAGTTCTTAGTCGTGAGAAAGCAATTCGCGAAGAATCATGGATTAGACTTGAAGAACTATTTGAAAAAGGTGAAAATATTACTGGTACTATCTTTGGCAGAGTTAAAGGTGGATTTACGGTTGATATTGATGGTGTGGTTGCATTCCTACCTGGGAGCCAAGCAGATGTCAGACCTATTAAGGATCCTACAACTATTATGGATATTCCGCAGCCTTTCCAAATCCTGAAAATGGACAGAAAGCTTGGCAATATTGTTGTTTCTAGAAAAGCAATTCTTGAAGAAGCTCGCTCAGAAGCAAGAGATGAAATGCTATCTAAAATCAAAGAAGGCGATATTATTGACGGTATCGTTAAAAATATTACTGATTATGGTGCGTTTGTTGATCTTGGAAGTGTTGATGGCTTGCTTCACGTTACAGATATTTCTTGGAGCAGAATCAATCACCCTTCAGAGGTTCTAACTTTTGGACAAGAAATCAAAGTAATGGTTATTAAATACAATGAAGATACGAAGAGAATTTCTCTTGGTATGAAGCAACTTGATGCAAATCCATGGGAAAATATTACTGAAGAATTCCCTGTTGGTAAAGTTATGTCAGGTAAAGTAACCAATATTGCTGATTACGGTGTATTTATTGAGCTTAAAGATGGAATTGAAGGTCTTGTTCATTCTTCAGAAATTTGTTGGGGTAAAACTAACCAGAATCCTAAAAAACTTCTAAATATAGGTCAGGAAGTTGATTTTGTTATTCTTGATGTTGATACGGAAAGACACAGAATTTCACTAAGTATCAAAAAATGTCAGGATAACCCACTGGTTAAATTTGCTGAACAAAACCCTGTTGGCAGCGTTATTAAAGCGCCTATTAGAAATATTACAGATTTCGGTATGTTTGTGGCTATCGATACAAATACTGATGGTATGATCCACGAATCAGATATTAGCTGGGAAAGCTCAGGGGCCGAACTATTGAAAAATTTCAATAAGGGCGATGAAGTTGAATGTAAAGTTCTAAATATTGATGTTGAAAAAGATAGGGTTGCTCTTGGTATTAAGCAATTAACTGAGGATCCTTACGAAGGTTCAGTCGATCAATTCAAGAAAAACATGGTTGTAACATGTGTTGTTGTTAGTACTAATAACGAAGGTGTTGAAGTAAATATTGATGATAAAGCATCAGGCTTTATTAAGAAAATAGACCTTTCATCAGAAAGATCAGAACAGAAGGCTGACAGATTTGCTGAAGGTGATAGAGTAGATGCAAAAATTATTTCTATAGATAAATCTAATCGTAGACTTGCTCTTTCTGTTAAAGCTCTTGAAATTGATGTTAGAGAAAAAGCGATTAAAGAGTATGGTTCTACAGACAGTGGAGCAAGCCTTGGCGATATTCTTGGAGCAGTTCTTGAAGAAAACGAAGCTAAGAAATAGTTTTCTTTAAAGAGCTAAAAATAGTCAGCTATGAGTGAGGAGCGTGGCAATCTGTTCAGTTGTACAAAAAAATTAGAAATTTTGTATACTCTTTTAGATTGCCACGTTTTTCTCCCCAGATGACAAGAGTTATTCTAGTTGAATAAGTAAATGTATATTTGAGAACTGATACATATTAAATATAACTCAAAATACATCTTAATTTGAAGAAAAGTAATTGCATAAAATAAAGCTACGAATTTTATCTTGATAGGAAATCTTTAGTAGAGCTAGGTATCATTTTCATTATTATATTGGAGTATAAAATATATTGATTTATGGATAGTATTGTAATGCAGGGCGGTAAGCCAATTATTGGTGAAATAAGTATAAGCGGTGCAAAGAACGCCTCCTTGCCGCTCATGGCAGTTTCTCTATTAACTGAGGAAGATTTGATACTTACAAACGTGCCAAAACTATCAGATATTTCGACAATGAAACAATTACTATCTAATCATGGTACTGAAATTGGAATAATAGAGAAGGATGACTCTTTCAAGCTAACATTATCATCAAAAAACATAACAAATTTTATAGCTCCATATGATATTGTCAGGAAAATGCGTGCTTCAATCTGGGTTCTTGGTCCATTACTGGCTAGATTTGGCAAAGCAAAAGTTTCCTTGCCAGGAGGATGTGCGATAGGAGCGCGACAAGTAGATTTACACTTAGCTGTTATGGAAGAGCTTGGTGCAACAATTACAATTGAAAGTGGTTATATTTTAGCTGAATCTAATGGCAGATTAAAAGGCTGTAATTTTGAATTTTCAAAACAGTCTGTTGGTGCAACAATTAATGCTATTTTAGCATCTGTACTTGCAAGTGGAGAGTCAAATTTCAAAAATTGTGCGATGGAGCCTGAGATATCAGATTTATGTAATTGTCTAAACTCTATGGGAGCTGAGATATATGGTATTGGAACGCCTCTTCTCAAGATAGTTGGAAAAGAGAAATTATCGAGTTGTGAGTATAGTGTTTTGCCAGATAGAATTGAGGCTGGAACATATATGATAGCAGCAGCAGCTACTCGAGGTAATATTTTGCTAAAAGGTATTAAACTAAGTATTCTAGAAAATTTAATTTCTTGCATGAGAAAATCAGGAATTTATGTGGAAGAAGAGGAAAGGGGAATAAGAATAAAGCATTCTGGGGATATTAAACCAGTTAATATTTCTACAGAGCCATATCCAGGTTTTTCAACTGATCTACAGGCGCAATTTATGACCTTAATGATTTTAGCAAATGGAAAATCTGAAGTACAAGAAAATATATTTGAAAATAGGTTCATGCATGTTCCAGAATTATGCAGAATGGGAGCAAATATCACAATTGATGGAAATAAAGCGCTTGTAGATGGAGTACCAGAATTAAAAGGTGCAGAGGTTATGGCTAGTGATTTAAGAGCCTCTGTATCATTAGTTATTGCTGGGCTTGTAGCTGCTGGAGAGACAAAAATTAGAAGAATATATCACCTTGATAGAGGGTACCAATCATTAGAAGAAAAATTAGCTAATTGTGGTGCCGATATTTCAAGAATAAAAGGTGATACAGTATAAGGGAAGCGAAGTGATTAAAGAAGCAATTATCATTGATGGAAAGAAAATAGCTGACAAGATTCTTGCTGATTTAAAGGCAAAAATTGATAGAGATAGGGTTGATGGTGCTTCTCCTGCAAAATTAGCAATTATATTAGTAGGAAATGATCCAGCAAGCAGTCTATATGTACAAAACAAAATAAAAGCTGCAGCTCGGGTTGGAATTGAAACTAAGTTATACAAATTTGATGAAGATATCATTGAAAATGAACTTTTAAAAAAGATTGATCATTTAAATCATGATGAAGAAATATCAGGAATTATAGTACAGCTTCCATTACCAAAAAATATAAGCAAAGCAAAGATAGTAAGATCTATTGCTCCATCTAAGGATGTTGATGGATTTCATCCAATGAATGTTGGATCATTATATTCCCCTTATGAGCATGGGTTTGTGCCATGCACCGCAAGGGGCTGTTTAGACCTAATAAAATCATGCTGCCCTGTTTTAGCTGGAAAAAATATTGTAGTTATTGGTCGGTCAAATATAGTGGGCAGGCCACTTGCAGCCCTTTTGTTAAAAGAGGATTGTAGCGTAACT
>JALZUG010000058.1 GCA_023301685.1 Rickettsiaceae bacterium | reverse complement strand
AAATCAGAGTTTTAGTATTTTGTAAGTATCATTATAACTCTAGGGCTTAAGGAATATTGGTCGATATGTGTCAATCAGGCTTTATTTTAGCTAAAATATTTTCAATAGCATTTACTACTTCTTCGCATTTTTTCAAGCTGAGGGCATCTGTATGAGGGGAAGCAAATTGTCCTGCATCATTGTCAAAATATTTACCAGATACATCGGCAAATTCGTTTTCCAAAGCAGCTCGAACAAGTATTTTAGCACCTATTCGAATATCTTTACCACTAAGACCAAATCCTTCTTTTACCATCTTTGTGCCAATTAATGATCCGGGGTTGACAGCAATAAAAGAGGGGCCTTGTTTGAACAAGTTCGCCATAGCAAATGACCACATAGTCAGAGCAAGTTTACTTTGTGAATAAGCTGGCATATTGGGTAGTCCGCTGTGCTTTGCTAGTTCTTCTAGGTCTACAGGTGCCTGAGCTGCTGAGGATAGGTTAATAATACGACCTGCCTGATCTAATAGTGGAAGTAGCTTTTGAGTCAGTAGGTATGGAGCAATGGTATTAACTGCAAATCTAACATCAAGCCCGTCTTGAGTGATAGTATCAGGCGCTTTAAGGATACCAGCATTATTGATCAAAACATCCAGCTTATCGTGTTTTTGCATTACTTCTTTAGCAAAATTTTCTACATCTGTCATATGTGATA
The DNA here is from genome assembly GCA_023301685.1 of Rickettsiaceae bacterium. GTDB lineage: Bacteria > Pseudomonadota > Alphaproteobacteria > Rickettsiales > Rickettsiaceae > Megaera_A. The sequence continues at coordinate 3,248 of JALZUG010000058.1, read as the reverse complement.
GATCAGCTAAATAGCTTTCAATTCTTCCATTACTTGATATAGAGGCGAGCATTTTCTTCGTTTTATCTAATTTTGCTGAGCTACGACCATGCAGTAAAACACAGTGCCCCATAGAAACCAACATTTTTGCAGTTTCTAAGCCAATACCATCTGTTGAACCTGTAATTAAAATAGTTTTTTGCAAAGCTTATTCTCTTAGTGTTATTTTTTGTAAGTGTATAGAAACATAAGTTTCATGCCATAGTATCTTATTATTTGTAAATAATAAAATACTAATTTTAATCAGAAAACACTATTAATAAGATTTAAAAATAGAAGCTTTGCTGTAGATAAGCAGAGCTTCTATTGATTGTAAATATTATAAAGTATCTATAACATAGCGCATGGAATGCCGCAGAAAGAGTGCTCATCTCGTGAATAAGAAGAGGCGCCTGATACATCAATTTCTTGTTCTATCTCATCTGCTACTGGATCGGCGCTAGCAGGTGTAGCACTTAATCCTGACTCATCTAATATTTGAATTAATGAAGAAGAGCTGGAGTCTCGTTCTAATTCTTTTCCTGGTGCCAGTGATACTTGCACTTCAGGTTGGATATCACCTGGTGATTCTAGTATCTGCCCCATTTCTTCCGGTAGTATTGTTGGTCTTCTAACCAAGCTTACGGTCGTAAGTGTTGGACTATTTAATGATGTAGCCCAATCATCAAAATTAATAGTTTCTGAGCGCTCTAGTGGTACTGGACTTGGAAAGCTTCTAGCAGAACTGGGATTAAACTCCACTGAGATACTTCTGAGTGATGAATCTCTTACCAGCGCCCCTGGACTGAGCTCCTCATCTGGTGAAAAGGGCTGAAAATGAATAATTGGAAATTTCTGCGTTTCTGGTGGAATATTTAGTGGAGTAAGCTTTGCTGGGTCGAATTTGCCACCTTGAGATTTTTCTTCTGGAACTTCTAGTCTTGCGTCAGCAATACAAGCTTTTAGTTGAGTATTTTCTTTTTGTAAGCTTGATAATCTATCTTGTAATTTTCTATATTGATCATCTAAACGCTCTAAGCCATAGTCAAACTCATCTAACTCTGACTCTTCAGCGCTATCGGGTTCTATTAGAGAAGGTGGGTCTGCTATTACTAATGCTAATTTTCCTGATATAGACATACCGATTGTTTTGGGAATATATTCATTGTTGTATAAGCCTTGATTTGTTGTAATAGGTTTTCCTTGAAACTTTGAACCGACAGCAAACGTAACTTTCTTACCAGGTGCAATTACATAGTTTTTATCAATCTCTCCGCTTAGTTCTATTCTATTTCCTGTATTGTCTAAATAACGTATCTTCATAACCTTTCCCCCCAGAATTTTTAATTGATCGATACAATAAAATTGTAATTGCATAATAATTAACAATTAATTAAAAAAAGTAAAAAAAATTAAGAAATTAGTCTGGGGATTAGATAGTTATGTAGAAGAAGGCCTGAGCCTGTCAGTCCAAAATGGGTATTATTTTTAAAAACCATGCCACATTTTTGGAAGTGAGAAAAATTCTTTTTGTTAAGTATATCATCAAAATTTAAACCTGTTAGCTCATGAAATACATCTAGATTCATTCCTTCTTTTAGTCTTGTACCCATCATAACTATTTCTTCAATCAGTTCATTTTGAGATAAAGAAGCATTAGTTTGTATTCCATGGCTCTTTTGACTAACCTTTTGCAGCCATTTTTCTGGTTTGTGCAACATCATTACAGCGTTAATACAATCATTATTGTGTAGTCTGCTATGTGCGCCAGGCCCAATTCCTAAATATTCATTGTAATTCCAATACGCCAAATTGTGTAAGCATTCATTTCCAGATTGTGCATAGTTCGAAATTTCATAGTTATAATAATTCTGTTCCTTGAGAAATTCATTTGTCCATTCGTACATATTGGCCGAAGATTCATTGGAAGGAAGATGCATTTGTCCTGATTTAAAGATTTGATAAAATGGAGTGCCTTTTTCGATTGTTAGCTGATACAGAGAGATATGGCCATTTGCAAGTTTTATTGCATTACCTAGTTCATTCTGCCAATCCTTTAATGTTTGATTTGGTATAGCATAAATCAGATCAAATGAATAACGATCAAATATTTTAGAAGCTGAGCTTATAGCTGCTATTGCTTCATCCTTAGAGTGCATCCTACCAAGTGCTTTAAGTGCATCAGCTTTAAGTGATTGAACACCAATAGATACTCTGTTTATTCCAGCAGATTTAAATTCTTTGAATTTTTCAGTTTCATAAGATGTTGGATTTGCTTCAAGAGTAATTTCTGTTTCACTTGATACTAATCCAATATCTGATAATAAATCTATAATGTTTTCAACTGTTTTAGGTTGCATTAGAGATGGTGTGCCCCCTCCAAAAAATATTGATTGTATTTTTCTTCCGGAAAGCTTTTCCTTAAAGTAGCTTATCTCTTGTTTATATGCATTAAGCCATAAATTATGGTCTATGGTTGATGCGATATGTGAATTGAAGTCACAATAAGGACAAAGAGAAAGGCAAAATGGCCAATGTATATAAACTGAAATTGGTTTCATGGGCAGTGCCTAAACAATTAGAGTAGTTATCAAAATTATGTTGTTTAGGCACTGCCTATGTACTTATTGACATTTAATATTCATATTTACTTTTTGTACAGAAACAATGCTATCAATAGCAGTTTGAATTGCAGAAATATCTTTTTTATCTTTTACATCTCCAAAGATATGTACAACTTTATTAGTTGTTTCTACATGTAGATTATATCCTTCAGTGATGCGCTTATTTAGAGATAAATACTTAATACGACCTTTAGCTTTTGCAGTGATTAATGAATCGGCAAGAAACTCTGAACTACTTCTTACATTTAGGTCTTTAGTATCAACGTCAACTACATTTTTAACGCTTGAAGCAAGTTCAATAATCTTATTTTCTTGCAGCTTAGTATCAACTATACCGCTCAAATGTACCACACCATCTTTTGTTATAACTTCAATTTTAACATTTGGAATACCGTTTTCTTTTACAAGTAGTTGCTCAACTAGCTTTGTAATAGATTTATCATCTAATGTTTTAGCTGCAATATTAAATTGAAATAATATTATAAGTGATGCTAATAAGATTCTTGATAAATGCTTCATTTTCTACCTTTTTTTATAAATTTAATAATACATAATAATGCTAGATAATATCTTGCCATACGTCAATAGATATAAATTAATTTATAT
>JALZUG010000057.1 GCA_023301685.1 Rickettsiaceae bacterium | reverse complement strand
GTGTATGTATGTACACCTTTACGCTTATTGTAGAGAGCTGGTTTTTTGCTATATCATGTTTTTGATATACCGACATATCGATTAATTTTTAGCCGTGTTGGGACACTGCATGATCAACTCGCCGAAAGTTTTTCGACGCGTCGATCGATTTAATACACTTGCCACTCATTTCAGACAAGCCTAAACATGTTTCGACGCATCGAGCCAGCATTAAATACACTTGCCACTCATTTCAGACAGGACCAAACATGTTTCGACGCATCGAGCCGGCATTAAATACACTTGCCATCCACCACCGTTCATTTCTTGTGTCGCAACATGTCGCGACATACAATTTTCGATGCATCGAACAGTTTTCGACGCATCGAGCACTGCCGTTCATTTCTTGTGTTGAAACATGTCGCGACATAAAACTCGCCGACGCGTCGAGGTTATTTTGTTCAAACATGTCGCGACATGAATGACTGCCGGCTTTCTTTTTTCATTGAGAGGGTTTGGTGATATAAAAGAAATGTAGCGTTTCAAATAAGTATCAGTTATAATGGCAAGCTATATGGCAAACAATAATCAAGAAAGCTCTACTTCTTTTTTTGGGAGCTCGGACGAAGAAAGACGTTTTCTTGCCCAAACATGGGCGGATGTTTATGGGCTTGAGCTATCATTTACACACCCATTAAAGGATGTGGCACAATCATGGCTACGATGTAAAGATGTATATCGAAACCATCGAGACCCTGTGGTGTATAATGATGGAAAGTGGATGGACAAATATGATGAGAAACTATATGAGCCGTTGGAGCTGTGCGGGAATTTCAGAAAAATGAAACTTTCTCAACCTGAAGAGAGGTTTCCTCCTTTAATTCGAACCAAGCGTTTCAAAAAAGGAGAAATCATATTGTCAACAAGTTTACCGGTTTCATTTAAATAAAGACATGTTTATTTAGTTATTTTTTTTGGTTTCACGAATAAGTAATGAAATAAAAATTTGAACATTGTTCACTACAAACTCTGGTGCATTGCCGTCTGTTTTTAATAATCGCATACGTACAGTCTCTATTTGATTTCTTTGAAATGGGTGGAATTCTAAATTTTTTGGTTCGTAAACAGTATAGGGGATATCAATAGGAGTAGTATCAAGCCTAGGTATTGGAATGTTGGTGAGATATTGACCGTATACATCTCCAACTAAACTAGGGGTAACACAGTCAGAATATAAAAGTAAATTTTGAGGAATTAAAAAGTTGGTGTTGATTTGTCGTTTCGCTACAATTTTTTTGGAGGTTCTTGTAGGAATTCCTCCGAAACCATTTTTAAATACAATGCCATCACTATCGAAACCTAAAACATAAATCAGTTCTTCAGGAAGTATGATTATATAGCTGTCACCTTTTTCAGCATTTCTAGTCTCTATTCGAAAAGAAAGAGTTTTATTATGTTTCCGGAAATACCCAGTCAAACCAAGACTGTTGCAAGCCACTTCAAAAGCTTCTTGTATTATACTAATAAGAACAGCATTGGTCGGCGATTCGTGGTATTCAAATGTACCCACTCCACGGGGTTTGTCTGTGAGATAAGTTTCCCATGAACCAACACTAAAATTCTGTGAAAAATCGTTTACATCTTTAACCACAGTTACAACAAATTTGCCACGAGGGAATTTTCTGAAACAAGGGATAAGGTTCACACGTGTCACAGCAATCTCCCAAGGGTTGTTGTCACCATCTTTAATAGGCAAGTAGGGGAAGGTTGTGTAAAAATCTGCTGGATTTTGTTCTTTGTTTGTAACATTAATTGTGTAGGATTTTTGTAAGTGCTTCATTTTTTTGAATTTTAAAACAAGCACTGTTGGTTGGGCCACTGTTCTGTAGATTTTCAAGCCTGTAGGATTCAGTATCTTGATCGATATTTTTTCAAGAATCGGGGAAGTTAGGTTAAAATACTCTTCTGTTGACGGCTCATAGAACATGAATTCTCCTTCCTTTTCTAATAGAGGTGGTATTACAAACGAAGAAATATTTGAAGCGCTTTCAAATAAAGGATTAATTTCGTCACATTTTACGAATACAATGTTTGTTAGATTGAACAATTCTATACGCTGTTGTAAAATTACGTTGGATTGAGCGTAAAGTATTTGCAAAGCTTTAAGGTTCTCTTGGGCAGTATTGGTTTTAGTTTTCGTTTTTGCTAGTCTTAACGCTTTTTTAAAACCCGCCACTTTTCGATAAATAGTTGATCGGTGCTTATCATATAGTGGATCGTCCGAAATATTAGTAATCGAAATTGATTGCAGACAAACACGCCAATCTTCATTTAGATCAAAATGAAGCGGTTTAGCTAAAATTGTGTTAAAACTAAAAACGTTGTTATCAGGGTAAATATCGTAACTTGCGTTAGATATTAACGTTACTGTGAACTCGTCCCGTTCCTCAAACATTTTTAACTTTTAAATTATATTATAACGGTGAACTGCTTTAAATAATATCTGCTTCTTTTTCCCAAGTATTGTAGCTTGGAGGAAACCCCTCCCATTTGACTAATGCCCATTTGATATTCTGAATTTTTTTTGTTTTTATAATTTTTTCGACAAGGAACACATTACCTTTAACAAGAGATAATTCCTCAGCATAAAAATTACCGACAATGGTATTGTCCTCCAGATCTTTAACTGTATACATGGTTATGGGAAGATGTTTT
>JALZUG010000056.1 GCA_023301685.1 Rickettsiaceae bacterium | reverse complement strand
AGTACTTAGGCTTGGAGGGTGGTCCCCCCATGTTCAGACAGGATTTCACGTGTCCCGCCTTACTCGAAGACTAAAAAGCTTTTTACCTATACAGGGCTATCACCTATTATTGCCAACCTTTCCATGTTGTTCTAGTTTTTACTTTAAAGCCATTGGCCTGGTCCGCGTTCGCTCGTCACTACTAACGGAGTCTCTGTTGATGTCCTTTCCTTCAGCTAATGAGATATTTCAGTTCACTGAGTTTGCCTCCCACGGTTATGTATTCACCATAGGATACCTGATAAATCAGGTGGGTTTTCCCATTCGGAAATCTCCGGATCAAAGTCTATTCACAACTCCCCGGAGCTTATCGCAGTGTATTACGTCCTTCATCGCCTTCTAACGCCAAGGCATCCACCAAATGCTCTTATATTATTTAGTTTGCCATTAAACTTGAGATTACACGATGCATGCAGAGTTAATTTTGCACGCTTCAGTATTTAAACTCACGATAATTAAATCGCGGTGTGTATTTAGTTTATATTATTCTTTATCAACTTTTTAAACAGCTACACAAACAGCAAAAAATGTTTCGTCGTTTGTGTGAGAATTTTTATATAGATATTCGAAGGACTTGTCAAACACTATTTTTAAAAAATACAAGAAATTTATCATGATTTTAATTTCATCACATATATATACTATCGCAGCTTAATGGATTTAACTTACGCTACATAAGCCCTACTCATGCTTCAATAATTCAAAATGTCTTGACATCAAAGTAGCTCTTAAGTTACTATCAACCTTACTTAAAAGTTTTAATTTTATATTTTTTGTCTTAATCATGAATACTTTAAGAGTAATTTTTTTGAACAATAAGAGATGGCGCTGGCGCAGCTAAACATTTAGCGGCTAATGCTCAGCCTATTCTTAATTATAAAAAATACACTTTTAAAGGATTTCACCATGACTAACATACATAAAATCTCTGCTGCGATTGCGGCAACTTTGCTAGTTGTTCTAGCAATTAATTTCAATTCTAACAATACAAATAAAGAGATTCCATTAATTGCTATTGCAAATTATGGACCTCATTCATCTCTGCAAGAAACAATTGATGGAATAAAATCAGAGCTCACTAAGCTTGGTTATATAGAAAATAAAAATATTCGCTATGAAATAAGTGATGTAAATTTTGAAACTTCACTGATAATTCAAATGCTTAGGAAATTAAAAGCTAGCAAACCAAAACTCTTAGTTGCCATATCAACACCCATTGCTCAAGCTGCTAAAAATATGATTAAGGATATACCAGTTGTATATGCAGATGTTACTGACCCTGTTGAGGCGGGATTGTATAATCCAGGCGAGATCACAAATATTACTGGAGCTTCTGATAAACAAGATCTAACACTAATGCTAAAGTTTGCGCAAGAACTTCTACCCGCAGCAAAAAAAGTTGGAATACTATATTCTACAGGCGAAGCAAATGATTTATCTTTGCTAAATATGCTAAAAGAGGATGCAAAAGCATTTGATCTTGAGGTAGTTGCGGTACCTATTGAACATACAAGAGACGTTATATCTCGAATGAGAGCATTTAAAAATAATGTCGACTTTATATACACTGGTTCAAGTGGAGGAATTCAAGCATCTCTTCCAGCAATAGTAAAAACAGCTGAAGCCATGAAAATACCCTTGTTTAATTTTAATGATAAGGAAGTTATTTCGCATAATACACTTGCTAGCTTTGGAGTAACTCATACCCAAGTGGGAGCAAATGCCGCAGAAATAATTCATAGAATTTTCAGTGGAGTAAAACCAGCGGAGATTAAGCCAATATATCCTAGTATTGATGACCATGCAGGTTTTATTAGCGCTATTAGAGCTAAGGAGATTGGATTGGATATTCCAGAAAGATTAACAAACATAACTATCGTGGAATAAGTTGTCCCAGAGACAATTTTCGTAATACAAAAAATAGTAATACCATGCTCCAATTACAAAATATAAGCAAAACTTTTACAGAAATGGCGACTCCGGCTTTGAAGGATATCAATCTTACGTTCAAAGTTGGAGAATACTGCATAATTCTAGGAAGTAACGGCTCAGGAAAATCTACATTGTTTAAAGTAATTTCTGGAGAATATAAGGCTGATTTGGGAGAAGTTCTGCTAAATCAGAAGAATATTACAAAAAAACAAATGTATCAAAGAGCCGCTTCTATCAGCAGTGTTTCTCAGGATATTACAAAAGGCACTGTGCAGGATATGACTATGCTTGAAAATATATCGCTTAGCACTATGCGTGGTAAAAAATCACGGCTTATTTTCTTTAAAAATAGCACCCAAGTAATTTCAGAAAAAATAAAATTATTGAACTTAAATCTAGAAAAATATCTTCAAAACAAAATGTCTACCTTGTCAGGAGGACAAAGGCAGGCTATTGCTACATTAATGGCAATGTATCCCCAACCAGATTTATTACTACTTGATGAACATACAAGCGCTCTTGACCCGCAAAGCCGAGAAAAAATCATGAGCTTTACTGATAATTTCATCAAACAACATAATATTACTTCCCTGATGATCACTCATAATATTGATGATGCAGTAAAATATGGAAACCGGTTAATCATCTTGCATCATGGAGAAGTAGCTTGTGACATCAAGGATAAGGAAAAAAATAAACTAGTCAGCAAGGATATCATTGATATTATACATGAAATTGGAGGATCCTTATGATCCAAACATTTATAGAAATTGTGCCTACAGGCCTCTTACAAGGATTAATTCTCTCGTTACTAGTAATTGGAGTGATGATACCATTTCGTTTGCTTGATTTTCCAGATTTAACAGCAGAAGGATCATACCCTCTTGGTGGAGCACTGTGCGCTTCTCTGATTGTCACAGGTATCAACCCAGCCTTATCACTAATCATTGCGAGTATTTGCGCAGGACTTGTTGGAATTGGAACAGCACTAATACATATCAAGTATAAAATAAATACTCTTCTTGCAGGGATTATCCTAAGTACAATGGTTTATAGCATAAACCTGCGCGCAATGGGAAAACCCAACATAGCATTATTTAATCACTCAACGCTATTTAATGATTTATCAAATGGACTCTCTGCGCAATTAATAGCATTATTAATAATCAATATATTAGTCATTGGTTTTTTGTTCCTATTTCTAAGCACTGAAAAAGGCCTACGCTTCAGAGCTGTAGGACTAAATCCACAATTCGCCAAAAAACAGGGAATAAACTTAAATAGCAATATTATTTCAGGATTATTTATTGGTAATGCTGCTTGCGGCCTTTCTGGCGCACTCTTAGTGCAAATTCAAGGATATGCTGATATTGGTATTGGTGTTGGAATTGTAATACATGCCTTAGCTGCAATGATGATTGGTGAAAAAATAGTTGGAACAAATACCATTCCAAGGCTTGCAGTAGCACCACTTATTGGCTCTATAATTTACCAACAAATTCAAGGTTTTGCGCTTGCTGTAGGGCTTGCACCTTCAGACCTAAAGTTCATGACTGGCGCTATTGTACTTGGGATTATTACTCTAAAATGATAGAATTACACTATAGCTTGTACCATATAATTATGGTACAAGCTATATATGACAAATACAGTATTTTTAAATCATTTATATCACGTACTAACAGTAGAAGATTTTAATGCTGTCGAAGACAATGGCTTCCTAAAATCTAGTTTTGCAAATGTTGAACATAAAAAGCTTAAATCCAACAATTTGAATTGGGAAGGACTCTACATTAGAGGGCAAGACACCTATATTGAGCTACTATATCCTCAAGGCAATGCACAATTCAGATCGCAAGGACGCTTCGGCATCGGACTTGGCACAGATAAAGCCGGTCATCTTAACGACATTTACAACGATCTTCATCCAAACATTCCAGATATAAGTAAAAATAAATTTACAAGAGAAACTGATGGAAAAGAAGTTGATTGGTTTAACTACATAACTCAAAAAGACTCTTTTATATCCCAAAATATGTCTTTTTGGATTATGGAGTACGAGGAAAACTATTGCAAATCAAAGAACATAAGTCGAAAAAGCTACAACGCGCCATTTTATGATGCGAATAAACTATTCAAAAATATTACTCAGACTACTATAGCGATTGAATTAGAAGCCCAACAAAATTTTACTAATATACTTCAAAATATTGGTTTTAAATATGATAAGTCTGAAAAAGATAAACAAATTTGGAAAAACCAAAATTTTACTCTAGTTATAATACCCAGCACTAATAAGATTAAAGGCATACAGCAAATCATTATGGAACTAAATTATCCTACTAAATCTGAAAATTTAAAAATTGGAAAAACCATACTTATATTACAAAACAAGCAAGCTATCTGGAATTTCTGAATTAGTAAAATCTACAAATAAATACAGGTTCAATTTATCTTTAGGGTTCGAGCAAGCCATCATCTGGTGATAAAGTTGGCTGTTCACCAGTAACAACTATATCGAAAGGGTTCTTTTCATCTGGAAAATCTATTCCAAAAGCTATTCGAGCTTGTTCTATTCCACAAAATCTAGTTCCACGCTTAAGTGTGGAAGCACTACTTGATGGTCCTTCTCCGCCATCCGACTTTACATCATCAGCCTCAATAATCAATGTACTTGTTTTTGTTAATTTACTCATAATAAACTCTCTCAAATAATTTTTAGTTTGAGGGTTCATACTATGATAGGCACAGAATACTGCACAATAAGTAAAATCAACCTAGTTGCTAGGCCTACTGGACTAATCTTCTAGATTCATTTTTAATAAGCTCAACACCTGGCTGATCAAATGGATTTATTTTAGCCATATTGCATAGCGTAATAACTTCCAGCATTGAGTGAGCTACTAACTCACCAATAGATTTCGCAGATAAGTTTTTTAAAATAATAGCCCTAACTGGTAAATTACGCTTTATCAAAGCATGCTTTGTTGCTTCAAAATTTGCAGTATTGATATCACTTAAAGCTTTATTTGACATATAATCTAATTCTTCAATATCACTTGTCCTAAAACCGCTAGATAAACTATCAACATAAAATAAGCTATATAATTTATCTTTCCTACCGTCTAAATAAAGCTGCATCATACTATGTTGATCATTTGGCCCAAGTCCTCTAATTGGAGTAATACCCCTACCATCTTTACCAATCGATTCTGCAATAATTTGTGAATACCATTCGAGATAAACACTAAAACTCTGTAAATATCCAATATTTACCATTAACTCCTGTCCAGATGCCTGTATTGATGCAGCAGAATTCGCAGAAAGGCTATCACCCCCTTCTTTTATAAAATTATCAATAACTCCAGAAGCTCCATCAAAAAATGAATCAATATCTATCCCCGCTATTTGAGCAATAAAAGTAGTAACATTTGAAAACCCGGAATATCTCCCGCTTATTTGCTTTTGGTGCTCAATTAGCGTTGCATCAATTTTTTCAGCAATTCTATGTAATACACCCGATTTCTGATTAGTTATAAAATAAAAATTCTTTCCTAAATTCTCAATACCAGCTTTTTCATATTCAGAAATCATCACTCCAACTAAAGAGTTTGTCTCTAAAGTATTCCCAGAATTGCTAATTGCTAGGACTGCACAATCTTTTAAGGAGATTTTTTTCAACAAATTTTGTAAATAAATTGGGTCAGTATTATGTAAAAAATGAATATTAATATCTGATTGTTCATCTTGGCATAGAGAAATCAAGGATTGTGGATTTAAAACCGCTCCCCCCATTCCAATTACTATCAAATCAGAAAAGTTAGACCTAATTTTATTAGCGAAGTTCTGACAAGAATTTGCCATATTTCTAGATAAATCTATAGAAAAAATCTTATAATAAGAGGAGTTGCTTTTTATTGAATCAACAATCAACTCAGAGGCATCACTAGCTGCTTGTCTAGATTTTTGAAATTCAGATGAATTAAGATCAAAGTTATTATATTCTAGCTTCAGCATAACGAGTTGTTGGTCTATTTAATTAAAAATTATTTAAATCGACAAGATTATACTCAAAATAGAAATTATGCCTAGAACTTTATCGTTTTAAATACTCTTGAGTTAGAACAATAACCTCAAACTAATTTTCTAAAGAATAAAAATAAGTGACCGAATCGCCTAAAGATTATATTTTCTTAGCTTCTGATTCAAGAAGCAATGGTATACCATTAACTACAGGATATTCAAGGTTCGCTTCTTTGCTAATTAGAACTTTTCTCTGGGCATCATAGTCCAGATTTCCACCAGAAACAGGGCAGGTGATTAGTTTCAGAAGTTCTGCTGATAAATTCATAAGATAGTGATAAATATGGAGGGGTAAAAGATTAAAAATTAACCTAAATTCTTAGCGCTACCCCAAGGTAGAGGCTTGCCATTTTGATTAACAACTACTTCACCAGAATCTTCATATTCTGCACCAAAAAATGATTGTGACTTAGTTATTAATTTCACTGGCTTAATTTTTTTACCATTATGGAAATACTCTTTTGCCTGGCCTCTTCCTTCAGGATTATTCTTTGAGGCTATTTTTGCTTTACCCATAATTCTTCGTCATTTAGGTTTAATAATTAGCCGCAGCATAAGTTTTTTTTTACAAGAAGTCAAGAAAAAAGTTTTCCAATTCCACTGCGCATCAGTGACTTTGGATCCATCTTCGATGCTTTCTTCATCATTGTACTGATTTGCTTGAATTGCTTCAACATCATATTTACTTGCTGGACAGTTGTCCCTGATCCACTTGCAACTCTTTTCTTTCTAGACGCATTTAGAAGATCTGGATTACGTCTTTCTTTTTTTGTCATAGAAAGAACTATTGCTTCTTGAACATTAAGCATTTTATCACCGTCGGCGCCACCACCTAGCTTATCTGCAAACTTTGAAACTCCTGGAAGCATGTTCATCATGCTGCCAAAACCACCTAACTTCCTTATAGTTTTAATTTGCGATATATAGTCATTTAGATCAAATTTACCCTTCTTAAGTCGTGCTGCAGATTTCTCCGCTTCTTTTTGATCGATAACACTTGTAGCTTTTTCTACAAATGAAACAACATCTCCCATATCAAGAATACGAGAAGTTATGCGCTTAGCATCAAACTCTTCAAAATCTTTTGGCTTCTCACCCGTACTTAAAAACTTAATTGGTTTCCCAGTGACATGCCTAACACTGAGCGCAGCTCCACCTCTTGAATCTCCATCTATTCTAGATAAAACAACACCAGATATATTAAGCTTTTCTTCAAACGTACTAGCAACAGTTACAGCATCCTGACCAATCATTGAATCAATAACAAGCAAAGTCTCTGTTGGGTTTATCATCTTTTTAACAGACGCTACTTCTTCGATCATTTCCTCATCAATATGTAATCTACCTGCACTATCGTAAATCACTACGTCATAGCCTAATAGCTTGGATTCCGATATGGCTCTTTGAGTAATTTCTAGAGGTTTTTGCTCTTTTATTATTGGTAAAGATTCAACACTAATATCCTTTGCAAGAACTTCCAATTGATCTTGCGCTGCTGGTCTATATGTATCAAGCGATACTAAAAGCACCTTTTTATTCTGTTCTTTTAGCTTTAAAGCCAGTTTTGCACTTGCTGTTGTCTTACCACTCCCTTGCAGACCAACTATCAGTAAATTCGCAGGAGGAGTGCTGCTCAGATTTAACTTTGACTCATCTTCGTTTGGTGCTAGAAAATTCACCATTTCATCATTAATAATCTTGATCACCATCTGAGCCGGTGAAACAGATTTTATAACTTCTTGACCTTTTGCTTTTTCTTTAACATTTGAAATAAATTCACGAACAACAGGCAGCGCAACATCTGCTTCCAGCAACGCAACCCTAATATCACGCATTGCGGTATCAATTTGCTCTTCAGTCAGCGCACCGGTACCTTTAATTTTATCGAAAATTTTAGTAAGACTTTGCGTTAATGTTTGAAACATATGTTTTTAAGAAATATATTTGAATTTTAGTAAAAGCAGAATATGCTATAATAACCTTAATTTCAAGTGATACCAAGACATAAATATACATATGATTTCAATTGATCCAAAAACGCAAGGCATTGCAGGTACAACCAAACTTAAAAAATCAACTAATAAGAAAAACGTAAAGTTCTCTGCTAGTCAAAAAACCCAAGAAGGTAGTTCTGGAGAAGCTGCAAATAATGTTGCGGATATTGGCGGGATGCTATTTTTGCAAGAAGTAGATCAACGCGCAGAAGATCAGCAGAATCTAGAAGAATTCAGCAAAAAAGCCTTCGATACTCTGAAACATCTACAAATGGATCTCCTTCATGGAAATATTAAAGGTCGTCACTTGCACAACTTAAAGGACGCACTAAAAGAAAGCAAATTTATCATCGAAACTCCTGAACTTGCTGAACTTGCTGAAGAGATTGATCTTCGACTTCAAGTAGAAATTGCTAAGATTGAGATTAATCAATAGCAATAAAATTCTTGACATAAAAGTCACAAAAACTTTACTCGATAGTTAATTAATTAACCATTTTGTTTTCAATTAATATTGAAATGCTAATATTTTGTATTGTAATAAATTACTGGGGGAGTAAAAATAATGGCAAAAAATAAAAGTGCTTGGACAATTGTAAAAGAAATTTTTGGGTTTGGTTCTAAAACCACTACAACTACAACAAATACAACAGTTAAATTATCAAGATCTGAGTCAGAAAAGCTAAAAAAGGAACTCTGCCTCACAATATCAGACGCATCTAAAGATATGTTAGGCAAGGCTTTTGCATCTAATCTAGATTTTGCACAAGAGTGCAATCATGAATTTGGATGTGATCATCTTGGCGACACTCCTGAAGAATACTAAAATTCTTGGATTACTTCTTTCTACAAATAATATATACGAGTGTAACTGCAGCTAGAATATAGCAATAATATACTTTGCCAATTACGCTCAGAGGAGAAATATGAGCTATCGTACAGACAAGAAGGATCTGTGCACCGTGTGGTATGATACCTTGGAATACACAAGAAAAAATATCAAGCCAAGCAGCACTCTCATGTGGTTTTATCTTATACTTCTCCGCCAACTCCTTAGCTATTTCACCCGAAAAGATGATTGCGACAACATTATTTGCAAGCAGTATATCAAACAGAGAAACTAGCAACGAGATAAGCAATTCAGCTGCTTTTTTACCAGCATTCTTCGGCAATAATTTTGATATGTCCTGCGCAAGGTCCTTTGAATTTTGATTTGATAAACCTGATAGCGCTCCAATCAAAATTGATAAAAGCATAATCTCATGCATCTCATGAAACCCTTTGGATATATCTTGAGCAAATTGCATAATACTATAATCAACAACAACCGCGCCAATAAAACCTGAAAATATCAGCGAGATTACTAATACTATAAAAACATTTACACCAATAGCCGCTAAAATAATCAAAAATACATATGGTGAAATTAGCAGTAATTGATAGTCGCGATCAGCAATATCAATGTCGGGTCCATCGGCAAACGCAAGTATAGCTATAGTAATAAGAGATGCGACCATTGCAACTTTAATGTTTAGCTTTAACTTCTCTTTTAAGTTAGCTTTTTGTGAAGAAATTGATGCAATCGTAGTATCTGATATCACTGACATATTGTCACCAAACATTGCACCACCAACTAGTGTTGCTGCACCAAGCTCTAGGCCAAAAGCACCTTGACTACTTAGCTGCGTCACAAGGCTTGCAAGAGCAGCAATAGTTCCCATTGACGTACCAATTGCAGTCGAAATAAGTGCACTTATAATAAATACACCAATAAGCAAGAAATCCTCTGGTGTCACTGATAAGGCAAAATTCACTGTTGACTCTACACTACCAATAGATTTTGTAACACTGCCAAGCGCACCAGCCAGCAAGAAAACAATACACATAGTTATAATGTCTGGATGCCTTGCCCCATCTAAAAAACTAGACATAGTCTGCTTTGTATTATTTTTATGCATAATCCAGGCAACAATTATAGAAGGCAAAATCGCAGCTGTCGGTGGAATCTGAGAAAAAGCGTTTTCAACACCTTGCATTGAATAGTATATCCCAGAGCCAAAAAAGACTGAGACAAACAACAAGATTGGAATGAAATTTACAAAAATCGACATATCAAATACTTAAAAATATAGACGAGAAGGATAACACACTGTAAGTAAAAAGCAAAGATAAGTGAATTTTGCAGTATTGATTTATTGTTAATCACAGCTATGTAGCTGACTAATTGATAGGATAGAACTTACACTAGCAAAGGAGCAAAGCAACTGCTGCAATCTATTATTTTATATGCTTAACAAACTACTGGATCGCCGTGCATTCGTTCGTAATGACGAGTATAATGAATATCTACAAACCTACTCCTCAATATACAACTTCATTCCCTCATGTGTTGATTCAAAGCCTAACTTCTCATAGAATTTTATTGCCTGGCCGCGACTTTTATTTGAAGTCAGCTGAAATATTGAAGCACCACGTAACTTACCGTAGCTTATTGCTTGCTGAATCATCCATTCGCCGATTTTCTGGCCTCTATACTGTTCACCCACACGCACCGCTTCAATCTGCATTCTTGCTGATCCAACAAAAGTAAGTGAAGGCATTATAGTAAGATGACATGTTCCGACTATTTCTTCTGCCAACTCAACAATCATCAAATACTGATTTGGATCAGCGTTAATTTTTTCAAAAGCTTCAAGATATCTGCTATTGCCCTCATCCGAAGATTCTTCTCGGATCTTACCAAGCTCATCTTGTAATAGTAGAGATATAATCGTCTTTAGATCAGACTGTTTTGCTTTTCTATGTTTTAGCTTTGCTTTCATAATTTAATATATTTATATAGTTTACATAAAAATTAATACTTGTTAATATAATTTAATATGCTACAATGCGTTTAAAATTTAATATATAAGGTATTATAAAATATGTTCACTCAAAAAACTCTTGATAGAGCAAAAGATATTTATCACCAATATTGCGCTAAAATTCAGGAAGATTTAAATCTTTCTGATTCAGATTTAGTTGACAAGCTTACTGTGGCATATAAGGAGATTGAATCATTCTACTCTAAAAAAGCAACTGAAACAAATAATCATTCAGTTACTGGTAAAATAAGCTTTTACAGTAGTGCCTTAGAAATTTGTAGCAACCGTAGAACGACAACCGATAAAGAATGGTATAATTCACAATTCTTCAAACTTGCCGCATACGAGCATTTATTTGCAGTTTTTAAGGGTAAATACTCCATAGAATATCACTTATATGATAGTCTGAAAAACATCGATTTACAATTTGATGTAATAGAAGATCAAAAAATTGAAACCTTATATTTTTCTGCAGAAGGGGACTATGCAAAAGAAATTTTTAAGCACTTAAAAGAAACTAGAACCATAAAAACACTAAATATAGAGAATACATTTAATTCAACAGAAAGACTAGAGGATATTATTGATCTTCTGAATAATAATAATTCTATAAGTAGTTTAGATATAGTATTTTACTCCGAAATAGAGGATCAAGAATTATTATCACAATTTTTTGATTCTTTAAGTAATAATATAAATATTGAAAGTTTATTGATTTCATTCGTTGATCTTACTAGGATAGACATAGAATCATTTACAAAAATGGTCGAAAACAATCAATCTATTAATCAGCTCTAT
Source organism: Rickettsiaceae bacterium (assembly GCA_023301685.1). GTDB lineage: Bacteria > Pseudomonadota > Alphaproteobacteria > Rickettsiales > Rickettsiaceae > Megaera_A. The sequence goes on along the minus strand of JALZUG010000056.1, from coordinate 3,185 downwards.
TTCTCCTGCGGGGAGTCTTTTCTTGAGACTAAGAACCTTAAATTATTCAACTCAGCTTTAGAAAAAAATTTATACCTTACAGATTATGAATCTCCTGATACATACAATTACCTTTCTGAGAATGAGGATGGGGATAACTTGCAATGCAACAAATTGTATCTTCTACTTGAAAGAAACAAAAATTTTGTAAAGCAGGTAGCAAAATTCTTAGTGCAAAAATTTGTTCTAGGTGAAGAATTTTCCTTAGGAAAAGAAATAAAATATTTGAAACATTATCAAGCCTCTGACAAAAAATTACTAAAAGAATATATAGATGAAGAGACAAAATCCAGTGACATTGACCCTTCAAAGATAGAATTAGTTTCTGATACAAATATACAAAGATATATTGCCGAAAATTTTCTAAAATTATCTATGGTTACAAAAGGTACTGATCCTGACGAGCTTTCATTTGAACAAATCAGCACTACAGATGATGAATTATCATTAGAGCAAGTCAGTGGTAACAGTAAAAAACGTAAAATTTCAGACGATACTTCTGGTCCATCAAAAGTTAGAAAACTAGAATCCTCATCAGTTACGTTACAAGAAAAAACTTACCTGTCAGAGGAAATGATTGCCAAAATAGCAAGCTTTCTTGGCCCTAAGAACTTATGGCATATCGATACTAACATCGTCCCGTCAATAGAACACAATACTGATGAACTTGATTTAATGGGCAGTTCCGAAATTGTTGAAGCTTAAGGTATAAATAACTAATAGACTCTATAAAAAAACTAATCATCTTTATAAAAGATGATTAGTTTTTCTTACTATTTGTTTCTACTTAAGCAACACCCAAATTTCGGTCAGAAGCTCTGTCTGAGCAACTTCATGATCAAAATTTTGATAACAGAATATACATGGTAAATCGCCTAATTCTTCTCCTGATTCTGGTAACCAATCACGATACAAGCCATAGATCGTATCTCCTATATTCTCACGCGGCCCTTTATGCGTAGTTACAGCATATCTACCAGCAGGTAAACTTCTTTCTATTACTTGGCCATTTAACTTAAAGCCATTTGGAACGCTAAGAGCTAAATCAAACTTAAATTCCTCAGCTGGCACCTCTCGTGGATCATGATATCCAAAGCCAAAAGCCTGCCCAGCTTTAGGTTTTAAATCAATAGGCTGTGATTTCGCCCATGTTATTAATTGATCCAAAGTATCAGATAGTTTCAATGGATCGCCTCGATGTTCCATCACTGCCAATCTTCTAGCTGGCTGGTCTTTAATTGTTATCGTCATAATTTTTTTACCTTCAATCTGCAATGAATGCGGCAGTTTTCCCCACGTATGCCAAATTGCTTTTTTTCGAAATTCACTGGGACTTTGCTCACATATTTGTTTAAAAGCACGACTAAATGATTCGTGAGACTCAAAACCAGCATTCAAAGCAATGTTAATAATTGTATCTTCCTTTTGCACTATCAACTGATGAGCTGCCCTTTTAAGCCGGAGCCACTTTGCATAGCTCATCTAAAGTAAGCTCTTCATCCAGATTCTCACCTATATAATTTATCACTCTATCTATGCGTTCTTTATAATTCATCATATCTAATTCATAATCCACAGTTTGCGTACATAAATTATAGTAATAATATGGTTTATACTTGACCTCTTTTGCTAAAATCGACGTATTTAACTTAATTAACTAGTGTAGCATAGCTTAAATTATAACGTATATGAGGAAAAATATGAAAAAACACTTGTTAACATTATTTATATTACTATCACTGAACAATGTTGTATTTGCAGCAGAAAAGAATGGAAAAATCCAAGACACCAAGGCTGCTTTCAAATATTTTCAAGATGAACTAAATTTCACTGCAGGACCAGGTACTGCAAGAAAAGTATCCGAAGGGAAGTTAGATGGTGTAATCATTGACTTAAGAAAAAAAGAACATTTTGACAAAGGTCATATACCGGGATCAATCAATTTACCTTTTGATAAGTATGATGGCTTTGAAGGAAACCAAAAAGATTTTCCTGGTTTATCAAAAGACAAAATTAATTATGTATATTGCTACGAACTTCTTTGCAATCTCTCACAAAAAGCAGCAAAAAAATTTGCATCACTAGGATACCCCGTTAAAGAAATCAGAGGAGGGTTTAAATCCTATAAAGAGCATTCATACAAAATAGAAAAATGAATTACAAAATAATTTTTGTAATGATTATATTACTTATGAATGAAGCATCAGGAGCTAATATAAATGATAAAACTACTAGAACTAATTCGCTAAGAGACCTTAACGAAAGAAAACAACATATTAACAAAATGGAATCAAAAGTTTCTGAATTAGGTGAAAAAAGAAAAGCTAGATCAGAAGCAATATTAGAAAAACTTAATGTTCCTATAAATGTTCATCTTCCATATATCGAAGATGAACATAGTGCATTAGTTAGAACAAAAGAAGAAATAGCTAATCGTGCATTAGCTTTATTAACTGTATCACTAAAAGCAGAGGGATTGGAGCAGGATATCGTTGATTCGATCATTAAAGATTATGACCTTAAAAAATTCCTAACACCAAAAGAATCTATATTCATAAACGCACCGAATCCAAGTCAACATGATAAGATCCAGTTTATTTGGAGATATGAATCCGCACATACTTTACTCTGGTCAATTGGTTATATTCATGAATTGTCCCCGCCTACTACAATATGTGACGTCCCTGCTGTTGTATCGTTTATGCGTGACAGAACAAAAGAGCAGTTTATTAAAAATGCAAAATTGAGGTCTATTTCTGATATTCTGAATGAAAATGATCTTATATATCGCTACCATTGGGCTGTCGTGGAGTCCAGAGTAAATGGTCTAAATATTCCATCCGAAATAAATCCTAGTATAGTAATGGAAAGACATTACGCTTTAAATTGGCTCATTGGCTATATGAATCAAGCATGGGATGATATATCTACAGACACGTAAGAAAAAAGCATTTATTAGAACTGAGCAGATATTGATAGATTTTTCTCTTTGCGGCACTCTCTACTATAACTTTCGTTCATCAATCCTATAGACTGCCACGCGAAACTTTGGTATAGGGTGGCGGAGAGGAAGGGATTCGAACCCCCGATACGATTGCTCGCATACACGCTTTCCAAGCGTGCGCCTTAAACCACTCGGCCACCTC
>JALZUG010000055.1 GCA_023301685.1 Rickettsiaceae bacterium | reverse complement strand
TGTAGTGATTTCAGAACAGAATTTCACGCGTTTAAATGCCTGGATGCGTTCTCATGGAATTACTGTAGAAGAGGTGCCTTATGCAGAAATTGCTAAACAAGAAGGATTGTTGCGCTGTAGTACTTTACCGCTGGTTAGAGATTAGAACCTTCTTGTGCTATAAATAATAGGCAGTATGCAACTAATTAAAACACAAGAATTAAATTATTGAAATCCTATTCCCGTGTTTCAATTGTTTGCTTTAACAAAAAAAGTATTTATATTTTAGCGATACGAGTGCTCCCAGAAATACTTATTTCTATTCCTTGAGTAGAGATCGTTGTTTCAGAAACCGAACTTGTAGGAATCCCACTTTTTATATCAATTGTTGTTTCTCCTTTTGTTGTTCCGTTACCTAACCCACTTACAGTACCTGTTAATTTTAGAATAGCAGTTCCATTAGCAATACTTTTTACAGTATAGGTAGTATTTATTTTAATTCCTGCTTTCTCATTTATAGATTCCCAAGTAGATCCAATAGTAACCTTCTCTTCTGGGTATTGAATTCCGATAATGTTTTTTGCTGTCTCTTTCATTGCAGGGTTAGAAGGTTCTATTTTAGTATCAGTTATGTTTCCTTTGTTGTCTGAAGTGGTATATATAACAGCACTCACCATCGGAGCAAATTGAGATTTTAAGGCCTGTCCCATTTGATCTAATTCTCCATCTTTTTTGCTAGAATCATAACTCATAGATATACCTCCGCGTGTCATGTTTACTGCAATAGAGGTAACCTGTGACTCTGCTTTAAACCCTTCTTTAGACACAGCCGTTATAATCATCCCTGTATTAGTATTCATATCCATACCGCCTTGTGTCCCCACATTTTGTTTAATACTATTTGTAACCAGGTAACTATCCCCTTTGGTGTGGTTAAGACGTAGTAAAATAGACTCTTGTGCAGTTGTTAATAATGATGTGAATGTAAATAGTAGTAAAATAGTCGCTCTCATAGTTATTGGTAATTTTTAATTATATCCCTTCTTTTGTTTAGAGATGAGTTTTTTTAGGTTCAAATTTAAGTTGGTTTAGTGCCGGGGCTATACTAAGTTCGACTCTGTATTTTTTAATTGTTGTTTTAGAAAGATACATAAAATTATAATAAACAAGTAGAGTCGTGCCAGATTGCGTATAGCCTTTGCTTTAATGTCGTTTTGATCTTTTACCCAGGGTTGAGCGCCTTAGTCTGATGAGATACTATAATTTTCTTTGGCTATCGCTATCTGGTATAGCCCTAGGAGTTATAACTGCTATCCAAATGGCGAGGTTTTGCTTGCAAATTATTTTAATTTGGGTCGACGCAAGCCGAATGCTGTTATAACCTATAAATAGGTGGCTGAAGCAAGTTATTTATCTCTAAATTCAAGTTATAAGTGTAGCTCGTATATTTATAATAGATGCGACTAGCTCTATCTATTTTAGGTTCAATATTTATATTCGTTTTGAATAAAATATTAGCATACTGTTAACCTTTGCAGCAAAGGTGTCAAATCTAGGCATTATTGGAGAATGAAGCCAGTATAACTCAAATAGCTAAAATAATAGATTTTATAAGAATATTTTGTTGGTAGAATTAATGCGGAATATCCCTATTAGAGAACGGAGAGCAGGCGTGTATTTAACATAGCACGCTCGACAAAGAGAATTAATAGGCATTGTGTCAAGATAAAATAGAGTGTTGACCGATCAGCTTAAAGTGTATGTTTTTGGATTAATGGTATATGAGAAATGTATTCCAGAATTTATATCCAAAAGATTAATTAAACAAATGAAACTTATTTTAGCCAAGAGATTATTTATAAATAGAAATGAAGACTGTAAGCCATAGAAGCCACAGGCGCTATAAAATGCTAGATAGCATTTACGCCATTCAGTTCGAAGGCAAAAGAGGAATAATATAAAAGATAAGCGAGGCATATACAAACTCTCCAGGGTGATAAACCAACGTTTTCATATTCGGTTTATAGAAGTTGATTTGATGATGTGCAATAGCCATAAATCTTCAGTATTAATAATCAAAGCCAGAACGACATTAATAACAATGATTGAAATCTTAAATGTGAAAACACGTATGAAGTCTATGAAAAAATAAATTAGACGCTAAGTTCTTTTAGTTCTTTATCTGTATTAACGATACCATTTGACAATGGGAAGGAGTTTGTTTAACTATTCATGAAATAGCTAAAGATTTAATTGTAAAAACATATTTCACTAGGCCATATATCTCTCAAGATAAAGATACTGTATAAAATAGAATAGGAACTATCCTGTATGGGCTATGGCTTATAAATTATATAAATCAATGGGAGGGCGAGATCACAGCTACACCTTAGAAGGAATGATAGAAATGGATGAAGGATATTTTACCATATAAGCCTCAGAACTAGTACAAAAAATACCTAAAGCTGGTCGTAGAAGTAAAACCAAATCTAATGTTATGATAATGGCTTAGGGTATTGTTTTAGAAGATATCCATACAGGAAAATAAGAAAGACAATGCATGTATTCCAAAGCTAAAGTCTTAACAAATCACCAAGCTAACCAGATCGATGATACTTTACAATCAGCAATTGATGATAATCAAACTATCGTCTTTACAGATCAAAGTACTTCATATATAAATATTGCTGATTATGTTGAGATACATCTGAGTAAAAAATCAAACGAACAAGACTACTAAAGAAACGGTTAAATGGCTTTATATAGCTATAAGTAACGCTAAACGAAACTTTGCAGGAACACACAATAAAATCAAAGCTAAATACCTCCAATTATACCTTAAGAAGTTTGTATATAAATTAAATAGACGGTATTTCGGAGAAAAAATATTTGATATACTTGTAATAGCAAGCATTATAGCTAATGGACATTAAACAGACACAGAATAATTTTAATTATAGTAAGCCCATTTAAGTCTAAAATCATAAGCGTATTACATTTATAGATTGAACTCAGCTTATTTTAAAAACGTTTAACAATTATTAATCAAAACTACTTTATAAAGGATTTTTTCATTAATTGGGCTTGAGTATTTCTCACAAATGCTGTTGTTTTACCTACTAAAATAATATTATAAATGTTAATTTTTTACTTTTTTGTAAGTAAATAACAATAAAACACACATAATGTATAGATTATATTTT
>JALZUG010000054.1 GCA_023301685.1 Rickettsiaceae bacterium | reverse complement strand
TAAAAGAATTCATAAAAACAAAATACTTCCAAAAAACCGAAATGGACTGGTTAGAAGCAGGCCTCCAACTAGTAAAACAAGGCTTCAACATGATGAACCTAATAATCCACAAGCGAAACCTAACATTCCTACATCTCGACTACAACTTCGTTTTAAAGCCCGTAAAAACCCTCACAACCAAAGAGCGAAAAAAATCCAGATTCGGAAACGCCTTCCATTTAATAAGAGAAATAATGAGGCTAACAAAATTAGTAGTCGATGCTCATGCTCGTTTTAGACTTGGTGAAATTGATGCTTATGAACTTGCTGATGGAATTCAGTATATTTTTGGGCATGTTGGAAATGTTACTGGAATGTATAGGTATAAATATAAGCTTATGAAACAGGTTAGGATGAGTAAGGATTTGAAGCATGTTTTGTATTATCGGTTTAATACTGGGGGTGTGGGCAAGGGACCTGGGTGTGGGTTTTGGGCGCCTGGGTGGAGGGTTTGGCTTTTTTTTTTGAGGGGGACTATTCCGATTTTGGAGAGGTGGTTGGGGAATTTGCTTGCGAGGCAGTTTGAGGGAAGGCATTCGAAGCATTTGTCTAAGACTATTACGAAGCAGAGGACGGAATCGCATTTTGATTTGGAGTTGAGATCGCAGATTATGAAGGATATTACGGATATGATGCCTAATGCTATTAAGTCTAATAAAGCGAAAACTATTTTGCAACATTTATCTGAAGCTTGGAGATGTTGGAAAGCTAATATTCCTTGGAAAGTTCCGGGTATGCCCATTCAAATTGAGAATATGTTATTGAAATATGTTAAATTAAAAGCTGATTGGTGGATCAACGCAGCTCATTTCAATAGACAAAGAATAAGAAGAGGAGGAACAGTAGACAAAACAGTCTGCAAAAAAAACGTCGGTCGGCTATCCCGTTTATTTTTCAAAAACGAACAAGAAAGACAGCACAATTACCTAACAGAAGGTCCATACATAATGCCAGAAGAAGCAGTAGCAATCCACTCAACCCTCCTCCAATGGCTAGAAACCCGAAAATTCCTGCACATCCCTTTCCCGCCAGTAAACTACAAACACGACACAAAACTCTTCGTCCTCGCCCTAGAACGCCTAAAAGAGAGCTACAGCGTAAAATCCCGTCTAAACCAAAACCAAAGAGACGAGCTAGCCCTAATAGAACAAGCGTACGACAACCCACACGAAGCTCTCTCCCGAGTAAAGCGGCACCTACTGACCCAAAGAACATTCAAAGAAATAAAAATCCAATTCATGGATCTCTACACACACATAATGCCAATCTACGAACTAGACCCGTTAGAAAAAATAACAGACTCATACCTAGATCAATATTTATGGTACGAATCTTCAAAAAGAGGTTTATTTCCGAATTGGATAAAACCGGCAGATTCTGAACCGGCGCCTTTATTGGCTTATAAATTTTGTCAAGGGATTAATAATATTCCGGATATTTGGAAGACTGATGATAATGAGTATGTTGTTTTGGTTAAGAGCAAGTTTGAAAGGGTTTTTGAGAAAGTGGATTTGACTGTTTTGAATCGGTTGTTGAGGCTTGTGATGGAACATAATTTGGCTGATTATTTGACTTGTAAGAATAATGTGGTTATTAATTATAAGGATATGAATCATACTAATAATTATGGGCTTTTGCATGGGCTTAATTTTTCGAGTTATTTGTTGCAGTTTTGGGGGCTTATTTTGGATTTGCTTTTGTTGGGGGTTAATCGGGCTAATGAAATGGCTGGGAGTCCGAATAGTCCTAATGATTTTATGTATTTTGAAAATGAAGGGGTTAGGGAGAGGCATCCTATTAAGGCTTATTGTAGATATTTTGATAGGATTTTTACTTTGTTTAAATTTTCGGAAACTGAGGCTAAGGATTTGGTTAGTCGGTATTTGGAAGCTAATCCTGATCCGAATAATGAGAATGTTTTGAATTATCCGAATAAAAGATGTTGGCCCAAAGATTGTAGAATGAGAATGATGAAATTTGATGTTAATTTGGGTAAAGCAGTTTTTTGGGAAATGAAAAATCGATTACCAAAATGTTTGACTACATTGGAATGGGATAATTCTTTTGTAAGTGTTTATTCTAATAAAAATCCGAATTTGTTGTTTGATATGTGTGGGTTTGAAATTAGGATTTTACCTAAGATAAGAGCGAGTGAAGATGAATTCATCGCAAAAGATGGAGTTTGGAAATTACAAAACGAAGAAACTAAAGAAATAACAGCTTTAGCATTTTTACAAGTTGACGACGATTTCAGAAGTAGATTCGAAAATCGTGTACGTCAAATATTAATGGCCTCCGGTTCCACAACTTTCACAAAAATCTCAAATAAATGGAACACAAGTTTAATAGGACTAATAACATATTTCCGAGAAGCCATAATAAACACAGAAAGCCTTCTCGACCTTCTCGTAAAATGCGAAAACAAAATCCAAAACCGAATAAAAATCGGTCTAAACTCAAAAATGCCATCCCGTTTCCCCCCATGCGTTTTCTACGCCCCAAAAGAGCTAGGCGGTCTCGGAATGCTTTCAATGGGGCACATCCTAATCCCACAAGCAGACCTATTCTACTCCAAACAAACCTCAACAAAAATAACCCATTTCCGTCAAGGAATGTCTCACAAAGAAGACCGTTTAATCCCAAATCTCTACCGTTACATCCAAACATGGGAATCAGAATTCCGCGACTCAAAAAGAGTCTGGGCAGAATACGCCCTAAAACGGCAACAAGCACTTTCCCAAAACGTAAGATTAAATATTTATGATTTAGAAGATTCTTGGGATTGCGGAGTGCCTCGAATAAATACTTTATTTCAAAAAGATAGGTTAACTTTGGCTTATGATAAAGGTTGGCGGTGTAGACAGGAGTTTAAGAAGTATCAGGTTATGAAGCAAAATCCGTTTTGGTGGACTCATCAGAGACATGATGGGAAATTGTGGAATTTGAATAATTATCGGAGGGATGTTATTGAGGCGCTTGGAGGGGTTGAGGGCATTTTGGAACATACTTTGTTTAAGGGGACTTATTTTTTGTCTTGGGAGGGACTTTTTTGGGAGAAGGCTAGTGGTTTTGAGGAGAGTATGAAGTATAAGAAATTGACTAATGCTCAGAGGAGTGGGTTGAATCAGATTCCGAATAGGAGGTTTACTCTTTGGTGGTCTCCTACTATTAATAGGGCTAATGTTTATGTGGGGTATACTGTGCAGTTGGATTTGACTGGGATTTTAATGCATGGGAAATTACCGACTTTGAAGATTTCTTTGGTGCAGATTTTTAGAGCACATCTTTGGCAGAAAATTCATGAGAGTATTGTTATTGATTTTTGTAAAGTTTTTGATTTGGAAATGGAAAGTTTGGAGGTTGAAACTGTTCAGAAAGAAACTATTCATCCTAGAAAAAGTTATAAATTAGATTTTTCTTGTGCAGATATTATCCTTTTTTCTTCTTTTAAATGGAAAATAGCAAAACCTTCTTTATTACATCAACAAGATGATAAATTTGATACGACAACTGCGAATAAATTCTGGATTGATATCCAATTTAGATGGGGAGATTATGATTCTCATGATATAGAAAGATATAGTCGAGCAAAATTTTTAGAATACACAACAGATTCTATGTCTTTATATCCATCTCCAACTGGTCTAGTAATAGCTTATGACTTAGCTTATAATTTACATTCGGCATACGGAAACTGGTTCCCTGGTTTAAAACCGATAGTTTTAGAAGCAAGCAACAAAATCCTGAAACAAAATCCAGCATTACACGTTTTACGAGAAAGAATAAGAAAAGCTTTACAATTATTCAGCAGTGAGCCAGTAGACCCTTATCTCTCCTCAAATAACTACTCAGAACTTTTTTCAAATCAAAAAATCTGGATAATAGACGATTCCAACGTATACCGAGTAGTATTCCACAAAACCCTAGAAGGCAACATGTCAACAAAAGCAGTAAACGGTGCAATATTCACTCTAGAGCCAAAAACGGGTCAATTATATCTAAAAATAATCCACTCCTCAGTCTGGGCAGGTCAAAAACGTCTAGGAAAACTCGCAAAATGGAAAACAGCAGAAGAAACAGTAGCCTTAATAAGGTCCCTACCTTTAGAAGAGCATCCAAAAAAGTTAATCGTGATGAGAAAAGGTCTCCTCGATCCATTAGAGCTTCAATTAATAGATTTTCCTAATGTAGTTATAAAAGGGAGTGAATTACAATTGCCTTTTCAATCTTTGACGAAATTAGAAGTTTTTGGGGATATGATTTTGAAGGCTACAGAACCGCAGAATTTGGTTTATAATTTGTATGATAATTGGCTTGAGACTGTATCGAGTTTTACTTGCTTTTCGAGATTGGTTTTGATTATGAGGGCTTTACATGTTAATGCGCAGAAAACTGCTTTGTTGTTGAAGGAGGGGGCTCATTTGCCGAAGGATAGTACTTTTGTTTGGCCGAATATTGAACCTGATGATTGGCCGAAAATTGAGATTGAATTGAGGAATTTGATTTTGGCGGATTTTTCGAAGAGATGTAATGTTAATATTTCTTCTTTAACGCAGAGTGAGATTAGGGATATTATTTTGGGATTGGAGACTGCTGAGGATACTATTAAGAAGAGGCAAACTGATGATATTAAAAAACAGAGGAATGAGGCTGTTGGGGTTTTGCAGACTGTTACGGAGACTATTAATAAATATGGGGAGAAGATTGTTGTTCCGACTACTACTCCTTATGAGCAAGAGAGGTTTAAATCGAAACAGGATTGGAGAGTAAAAGCGGTTGTTAGTTCGATTTTAAAACAGAGAGCGAAAAATATAAGTTCGGAACAAGTTGATAAAAAAACAAATCCATTTTTCGATTTTTCAAAATTACAATCTTTTGTTATTGCAGAGAATATCTTAAAAAAATTTGTAGCAATTTCGGATTTACGTAATCCAATATGCGGTTTAGTATACGGAAAAATAGTCTTATTAAATAAAGAAAAAAACATATACGCAAAAGAATTAAAAGCAATAACACTAATCCCACAAACAAGTCTAAACAACAATCTAGATTTTTCACTAAAAATCCCAAATGTTTCAGAATCGCTCCACGGCCTTGAATTACTAGGAATAATAAGAACTCAACAAAAAGAGACAAATCTAATAAACCCAGAAGACCTAAAAAAAATGGTAAAAATAATAGAAAAAAATAATATAACCAAAATAGAAGATTTTTCAATCTTTTACATATCCTATCCAATGGGGAGTTGTTCAATATCTTCATTTTGCATGACTAAAGAAGGATTTGATTTTACAAAAAGCAATTTAAGTCAAGATTTTAAAGATGAAAAATTATTGAGTAATTTTAGTGATAAGAAATTTTATTATAAATGTCCTATTTGGTTGAGTAATGTTTTTAAAGGGTTTTTTTTGGTGCCTGATGATGGCATTTGGAATTATAATTTTATTGGTATGAAATTTGGGGAGAATTTGAGAAGGTTTAATTTCGTTGTGGATGTGCCGAAGGAGTTTTATCATGAAGTGCATAGGATCAATCATTTTGTACACTTTTGTAGGAATGTTAAGGATGAGGAAGATTTTTATGAAGATCAGTTTATTAATTAAAGATTTCTTTTTTTTTATTATTTATATAATCTATTTTTTTAATCTTTTATTTTTTATTGCTTTTTTTTCAGATATTTAATTTTGTTATTTTTACAAAATTAATATTTATTTAAATTTTAAAAATAATTACAAAGATATATTGTCAAAGAATAAATTAAATTTTTAAAAATAACCAAGAATAAAAATGTAAAAAAAGACCGAAAATAAAAAACTAAAAAAAAATTCATAAAACCAAAAACCCTAATTACCAAGATTATCAACAATCGCCTGAACATACTCCCCAGTCCTCGCATTCCCCCCTAAATCCCCAGTAACCCATTTCCCCTCCTTAATAACCTTCCTAACACTCGCCTTAATAATCTCAGCCTGTTCAAACATCCCCATCTGTTCCAACATCATAGTAGAACTAAGAATAAGCGCAGTAGGATTAGCAAGACCCTTCCCAGCAATATCAGGAGCAGTCCCATGAACAGCCTCAAAAACAGAGCATTTTTCTCCAATATTGCCACTAGGAGTCAATCCGAGGCCTCCTATGAGTCCCGCGCATAAGTCTGAAATTATGTCTCCGTATAAATTTGGCATGACCATCATGTCTATTTCGTTCGGGTTTTTTACTATCTTTGTGCAGATTGTGTCTACTTGTTGGGTTTCTGTTGTTATTGAGGGGTAATTTTTGCTGTGTTCGGTGAATGAGTCAAGGAAACAACCATCGCCTAGCTTCATTACGCCTGCTTTGTGCACGCATATTAGGTTTTTACGGTTGTGTTTTTTGGCGTACTCAAAAGCGAATTTGTTTATGTCGTCGCTCGCTTTCTTTGTGATTATTTTTAAATTCTCTACCACGCCTGGAATCACCTCGTGCTCTAGCCCAGAGTACTCACCTTCTGTGTTTTCTCTAATTGTAACAAGGTCTACATTATTATATAATAAACCTTTTATACCTGGAATTGAAATACAAGGGCGGACATTTGCGTATAATTTGAGTTTTTTTCGAAGAGTCACATTTAAAGAACGATGTCCTTTTCCTATTGGCGTCATAAATGGACCTTTTAAACCGTATCCGTATTTTTCTATTGCGGACATTGTTTCAGCTGAAATAAGGTCTCCGTCTTTTGTAACCGATTTTGAGTGGATTTTGTGTTGCTCCCACTCGATTGGGATTTTTAGGGCTGTGAATATTGTTTTTACGCCTTCGGTTATCTCTGGGCCTATTCCATCGCCTGGCATTAATACCACTTTTTGGATTGGTTTTTTTGTGAAGAGTTTTTGGAGTGTTTTTATAAGCATTTATTTTTTTAGTTTTTTTTTAATTTA
>JALZUG010000053.1 GCA_023301685.1 Rickettsiaceae bacterium | reverse complement strand
ATGCCCAACGAGGTTATAAACTAATATGCGTATGCATTTGCGTTAATAGGCAATATAACAAACACATTGGATGCATAGCATCGTGGTTGTGTGCCGAAGGCATATTGCCTATCAACATAAGATACCAATCCTGTCCTGAATAAATTTTAGGAAGACTTAATCTAGCCATTTTACTGGTTTGACTATACATTTTACTATGTTTTCAAAAAAGAACTCCTTCCATACATTTATTTGGTGGAGGCTGTTCTGTAATCCCTCTAAAGAACATTTCAACTTCCCTTCTAGCTTTATATAGCTCCGTTATAGTGTTAGCTGTCTAACATATTTGGTTTGCTATAACTTCAATGATATGTTGGTTTTTTTCATCCCATAACGCCACCCAACGAAGTTTTCTAAGGTGTTTTTGTTTTGTTTTTGTTCCTCTTAGTTCAATAATCTTATCTTTTAGGAAGTATTGATGTTGCCTACCTGGAAGTTAAAGCTCTTTTATGCTCTTGAATTTAATATTGTCTTTGAGCCTGACAGCAAAATAGACTTGGTTGCAGTCCCGAACATTTAATAGTAAAAATAATTGTAAAATCTATCCGAAACAATAAAACTTTCTTTTAATAATGGTATATCACAAGCTCATTTATTGTCTGCTGTTTTACCATCGATTATATTTATATAGGCAGGTAGATACCATTCATAGCCAAGAAGGGTATACATTTTCACCGCTCCTTTTTTGGTTTTATCTTGAAGTTTATACACTTAAAATGAGCTTGCTACCCTAAACATTCGAGCAAAATATAGTGGTAATCCTTAAAAAACTCACAACTCCTGTTTTTGCTCTGATAGATTAAAGTAGATTTGGAAGGAGGTTTGAGCATACTTAAATGATAAAGCTTGCACGTTGCAGAGCGTAATCCATTAATTATATCTATTAAATATTGGCTGTTGGCAAATCGACAAAAAACCATTGAAACTAAATGAGACCAACTATCAAATCCCTTTTGATGCTTGTTGCTTTGACGCACCTTAACAAAGTTTTTGAATTTTGATGAATATATTTGAGCGAACAATGTCCTGTTTAGTATCAAAAAAGCTGTTTTTTATTTTGCCTCACAAAGGTAACTTTGAGAAACAAAATTTACTTTCTCATTTTCAAATGTTTTAGGACGCTTTTAATAAAACAGCTAAAAATCATTTGAAAAATATATTATTGAGAGGTGCAAAGGGCTATTTTATTATTCTTACAACACAGGATCTAAATTAAATATATAAAAGCTATGCGAATATAAATATTGAGCCTAAAATAGATGGAGATAGCGCCATCCATTTATAAAATTCGCATAGCTTTTATAAGTTGAATTTAGAATTTAAAGAATTAGAGATATACCAAGAATGTTAAACCACAATAAACCCATTGAAACTTTAAATAAAATTAGAATACTCAAGAAAAAAAACTAATTAATCAACTTGTAAATGAAAAAATAATGTAGCTTTACTAAATTATCAAATAGGTTATTAACTAGTTTTTTATGAAATCAAGGCACTTATTAATCATTTTACTTACTATTATTTCAGTTTTCCCCGTATCATCGCAACTAGATGATATGCATTGGATAGCACCCATGTTTACCCCCGGCAATTTACGAACTAACAGTATTTATGTTTCTACCCCTAGCGCAGCTAATGTAACAGTACGCTTTTTTAGAGGTTCTGATGTGAATCCATTTGATACACAAGTAATATCTGCAGGTAATCCATTTACGTATCAAGATGACATTTTAAATCCAAATTCACCTTATGCTGTTAATGTTGAATTTACTCTAGATATAGAGGACAACAGAGGTGTAAGAATAGAAGCAACCGCTCCCATATATGCAAACATGCGGGCACGTGGAAACAATGATGCCGTTGGAGGAAATCCTTCCCGAAACCCTGCAACAGCGATTATAACTTCTAAAGGAAAAGAAGCTTTGGGAAGAAATTTTAGATTAGGCAGTACTCCCATAGACATTTCAAATGGATTTAATCAAAATCCACACATCCCTTCTACTTACTTCCCAGGCGATAATAGATTTCAATCTATCCATACAGTATATTATTCTGTTATGGCTACTGAGAACAACACTCAGGTAAGAGTTTTTGATTTTGACCCAAATATTCGCATACGTAAATTTATAGGAGGTGCTATTAATGCTTTTGTTCCAGCACTACTCGAAGATGACGTAACCTTAGACCTGGGAGAAACCATCACTATAGGGATGATAAGACTAGATGGTGTAAACGCAAATGAGGATGGACTGATAGGAGCAAGAATAGTAGCTAACAAAGATGTCATTGTTCAAACAGGTATGACTGGAGGAGTGGCTCCAAATAACAATACAAATACATATTTAATGAACGACTACATGGTCGATCAAATTGTACCAGAAGATCGCATTGGACATGAATATTTATTCGCCCGTGGGAGAGGAAATAATGAAATCGAAACTCCCTTAGTTATTGCTACTGAAAATAACACCGAAGTCTATATCAATAACGTCTTTCAATTCACCTTAAATGAAGGTGACTGGAGATTTATTGATAATAACAGCTATTTACCTAATGTACCCCAAAATACTGCTTCTTTTGGTTCCTTACCACAACCACATCGCAATATGCACATCTCGACTAGAAATCCTACTAAACCGATTTATGTTTATCAATTTATGGGAGGGCGACCAGGTATTAACCCTACTTCAACAACAGATTTTACGTCTATAATTAATGGGTCTGGTGGTATGGCTTTAGTTCCTGCTTTAGACTGTGATATTACTCTAGAAGAAGTACATATACCAGCTATAGAAGATGTACAACCTAATAATCAAAATAATTTTTTTATAGATTACATAGGAATGCTTGCTATAACTACTTTAAAAGGATCTACGGTGACTGTAAATGGTGCTGCTTTAGCAAATCCTCTTGGTAATCCAGGTACAACAGATTGGGAAACATATTATATAGACTCTGCTCCTAAAGGAGACCTTGTCGTTGCATCAAACGGCCCTACTATGGTTGCAACGTTTATGCGTACTGATGCCACCGGTATTAGTCCAGTTACATCCCTTACTACATCTGGAGCTGCAGGCTACTACTCTGGTTGGACCTTAAGCCCCCCTGTTCCTTCACCTATTATAGATGTTAATATATGTACTGGAGGTGGATCAATTAATTTGCTCACAGAAGCTGGGATGGGTGCCCCTGGAGGGACATGGAATCCTCCACTTCCCGGAGATATATTTAACCCAACTATTAATGCAGCTGGTATATATACATATACAGGTGTAGACGTTTGTAATACAATGTTTCAAGTAGATGTTTCTATAATTACTAGTTCTAATATAGCAAACATTCCTGATGTAACAGCCTGCGATTCATTTACCTTACCTGCGCTAAATACCATAATAGGAACTAATTTAAATAATCCGCAATATTATAATGGTACTAACGGAGCTGGTGGTATAATAGCTCCTGGCACAGTAATTTCTGCTAACGATACTATTTTTGTCTTTGATCAAGAAACTGTTGGTGGGGTAACTTGCTCTGATGAAATATCTTTTACTATAACTATAGCTCCTACTCCTGCAGTTAATATCGTTCCTGCACAAGTGGTTTGTGATGATCCTTCTAACGATGGAGTTGAAGAATTTGACCTCTCTGCCTTAGAACAAACTATTCTAGGTACGCAAGCAGCAGC
>JALZUG010000052.1 GCA_023301685.1 Rickettsiaceae bacterium | reverse complement strand
TGAAGGTTTAGGTGTGAAGAAAAGCAACATACCAGAAGCACCCCCATTGCCGCCTGAAGGAATTGGTGGAAAGAAGAGTAACATAACGGATGCACCACCTCCTCCATTGCCAAATGAGAAGGTAGGTGTAACTCCAAGTGTATCAGAACAATCTTCGCCTAAGGTAGATTTACTTGCACAGATACGTAATAGGAAGAAGAAAACTAAGTTGTCTAAGGATCACATGAATGAGAGTGGTGAAAAAGACTTTGTTTATGTTAAGTCTGAAGAAGTAAGAGCTGTTAAAGAATCTGGTACCGGAATAATGGGTGCCATGCAAGAGCAGATGGGAATAAGTAATAAAGTAAGTCCTAACGCTGCTTTAAATGGTAAAGATAAAGAAGCGCAGATGAATATGCTATATTCAGCAGTAATTGATGGAAATGATGAACTTGTTGAAGCGTTTAAAACTCATGAAACAGAAGTTGATTCTGGCAGAGTTGACGATGACTGGGGTGAGCCTATTATGGAGCCAAAACCTACGTTTTCTAAAGAAGAGATAGAGTCTATCGAGCAGGCTGCTATTGAAACAAAACAGAGGCTTGAGCGGGGGGAAGATTTACCGAGCAAAAAGTCTAGTGTTGAAGTAGGTGATGTTGAAGTTAATGAGTCAGTGCCAACAAAAAAACAGAGTAATGAACAGGTCGTAGAAGAAACTGTAGAAAGAGAAACACCATCAGTTTCTGATGGTAATATACCTGAAGCACCGCCGCTTCCACCAGAAGGTATTGGTGCAAAGAAAAGCGATGTACCGCCACTGCCGACTCATTCACCACCTGATCCATCTGTTAAAAAACCAAAAAAAGAGGAAATTGCTACTCCAAAGCCGGATTTACTGGAAGAGATCAGGAATCGTTCTGGAAAAGGGTTAAATAGTGTTAAGCCTGACAATAGTGTCAGTATGAATATGGATGGTTTTACATATACTAAGCCAAAACCGAAGAAAAAGATGAGTAAAATGGAGCTTGCAATGGCTCAAAGAAGAGGTGCGATTGCAGGGGATGATGATATAGAGTCGCAGCTTGACTCTATGACAGAACAAGAGCAGCTTGATATGCTTTACTCAGCTGTTATTGATGATGATCAGAAAAAAATATCTGCTATTTATAATGTCTGTGATGAGGATGTTTTTACACCTGAAGCTGTAACAAAAGTTTGTGAAGCTGCAGTGAAGATTGCGGCAACTCAATCAAGTACTAAGAAGATTAGGATTGAAAAAGCTGTTCAGAAGGTAGGCAGTGAGTTTGATGTCGATGTATCAGTAGGTAAATCGCAATCCATGGATAGGTAATGAATATATAATATAGATTAATTACATATTATGTCAGAAGTCGATGATAAAAAAAAGAAAAGAGATGAGGAGTTTGAGAGTATATTAGATATTATCGATCCTCACGTGAAAAATAAATTTGAATCTGAGCTTGCTCATATATTTGAAGATATGGAGAAAGATGATGATTTGGGGGCAGCTGTTGACAAGCTGATTGATGATTGTACTGAATTAACAGAGCTGCAGAGCAAATTAATACTTTTAATTCAAGAGCATTTGAAGAAACGTAAAAAAGTATTAGATCCCAAAAAGGTGAGCGAGATTGATGCTGACGAAGAAAAAATTGCCCGCGATGCCGAAGAGTTATGTAGGAAACTCCTGCAAGAGGTGGATCAAGAATTAGACCCAACTTTAGGAAGAATAAGTCGTAAAGATAGAGCTCATATTTTGAATCTTGAAGCGAAAAAAAATATAAAGCGTATAATGAAAAATTTTGCTGTATATGAAGTTTATAAAGTGATGAACCCAAAAAGAATTGCGGGTGAGACGGCAAAGGATAATTATAAGCATAATTTAATAGAAGGTGGAGAAAAGCTTGCTTCAAAATATGAAGGAGGAAAAGAAGCTGATCTTAAAAGATATGGGTCTGTTGAAGTAGATCAGCTTAAAAGGCAGGTTGCTGCCTTTAAAAAAGGCGGCGGTGGAATGGATCGTGGTGGTGGGATTGGCCGCTAAATTATGATACTTACATATTTCATCATATTCATTTTTGGCTTGCTGATAGGTAATTTTGCGACAACTTTATTGTATAGATTACCACGTGATATTATACCTTATGGGTTTAGTAGCCACGGCATGAAGCCTCCATTTTGTTCTAAATGTAAGCATGCTTTGCGTTTTTATGAGTATCTTCCGGTTTTGAGTTGGATTAGCACTAGAGGAAGTTGCAATTATTGTCATGAAAAAGTATCGCATTCTTACTTCTATCTTGAAATAGCATGCGGTGTTTTTGCAATATTATGTGCATATTTATATAGACAAAATATTGATATATTTTTTCTTAAATTTTGTTTTTGTATAACTGCATCTTTGTCAATTGCCATTTGTACCGAACATAAGACGGTATCACGCATTTTAACAATTGCACTAATTACAGAAGCTGCTTTTTTCAGAACTTTGCAAGACCAATCTATAATATCTTGGGTAGGGGCATTTTCTTTTGCGTCTATATTTTCAATGCTTTTATTTCAAATGCAAGGTAATAAGGCGCTAAGGCAAGAGTTTATACATGTTATTTTGCCAACTTCGATTCTTATAGAAGGGTATTATTTATTTTTTATTATAGCGATATTTGCTTTATTATATTTTTTCAGAAAAATGCTATACCATGAAATGAATTTTTATAATTTTTGTATTATAACAGTTTTAGCTTTTAGTTTTCTATAGCAGTGCAAAATAGTTATTTTTTTCATAGCAAGCGAAGAGCTACTATTGTACCCAATGTTCATACAAAACAAAGATGTAAGAGATAACTCTATCTTCTTAATGATTCTCTATTTGTTCAGTCATTGTTTTATACTTCCCATCTTCTTTCTTTACAATATCATATTTGCGCTGGGCAATAGAGTCTGTAAAGTGAATGCTACCTGATATCCCAACAAAAGGTTCTGCAGTATTCATTTGAGTGATGAAATTTGTTCTATTGTAACCTGAGCCGATATAGTCCCCGATCATTTTACCTGCATCATATGAAATAGCATGCATAAATGATACGTGCTTGATTCCAGATTTCATTGCGCGCATAACAAGATTTGTATTCGTAATATTTAGAGAACCTGTGAATGTAACGTCTATTGGCGGAGTAAAATCTATATCAATTCTGCTGTCACCAGCTATTATTGCTCTTTTATCTAGATGAAGGTTTTTTGCATTTCTATACAATACTTCAAGAGTAGCCGGGTCGTCCGCAATTAGGATTACTGGTTGTTTTAAATTAAGATCATTTTCATTTAGATTATCAACTGTGTCTGAAATTAAACGTACGGATTTTGCCATATCTTCTGGAGCACCGCCATAAAACTCAACTCTAGCAAGAGTTCCTTCTCTATTGGTAATTATATCATTCAATATTTTACCAACTGTTGTTGAATATCTTCCAGCAGGGAGAAGAGCAATATAATTTTGATATTTATGATCAAGGAAGTAATTAGTGATTTGCTCTAGTTGTCTCATTGGAGCATGGCCGTAAATATAAACATTTTTCTCAGCAAGTACTGGGTTGTTGGATAAGGATAAGACAATTGTACTCTTATCTTTTACTTTTTGAGCAGCTGTTTTTGTTGCTTCAGAATATATCGGTCCAATGACTATATCTGTTCCTGTATCAAGTATTTTATCTAGAGATGCGTTAAGCTTAGCTTGATTAGTTGAATCGTATGTTGTGACTCTGATTTTAGTTTTTACTCCATCAGAAAGACCAATTTTAATCATTTTTGCATATTCTTTACTAAGCTCAGCTTCAGGTCCAGTCATTGGAAGAAGAATTGCAATATCAACCACATTTTTTCCAAGTACATTTTTAAAATCAGTAAAATTCTTTACCTGATCACAAGAGGTAATAAAAAATAGGCAGGCAAAAGAAATGATGAATTTTAGGATTTTTTGCTTTATATTATGCATAAATAATTCTCCAATGAGCTAAATTAGTGAATTTCAAACCAGGTCTTTACATTGTATCTACACCAATAGGAAACTTAGGTGATATCACAGAAAGAGCTTTACGTATATTAGCCGAAGTTGATCTTATTGCATGTGAAGATACTCGACATACGAATAGACTATTAACGCACTTTTCAATTAAAAATAAAACATTATCATTACATGACCATAATGAACGACAACGCCAAGAACAAATAGCTAATTTACTAAAGGAAGGTAAAAATATTGCTTTAGTTTCTGATGCCGGTACGCCATTGATTAGTGACCCTGGGTTTCATGTGGTGAAATATTTACGTTCACTAAAACTTTCTGTGATTCCTGTTCCGGGTGCTTGCGCACTCATTGCGGCATTATCTGCTTCTGGCTTACCAACCAATCGTTTTACTTTTGAAGGTTTTTTACCTTCTAAAACCGGTGCAAGAAAAGCGACTTTAACCGCTTTAGCGAACGAAGAAAGAACAATGGTATTCTATGATGCACCTCGTCGTGCAATTGATACGGTAGATGATATTGTTGAAGTTTTAGGTGGTGAAAGACAAATAGTTCTGGCACGAGAATTAACGAAAACATTTGAAAC